>CAYSHJ010001036.1:0-2714 GCA_964430385.1 uncultured Planctomycetaceae bacterium | reverse complement strand
TCACTTTTCGGTGCAGAACGGGGCTAATTTTCGACAATCACAATGGGTAGGCGATTTCGAGAGCGCCCCAACGAGCCGATGGTCCTCGAAAAACGCGCCGTGATGTAACTCGTTATCTGCCATGCGGCAGTGCCATTCGTTCCTGACACGATTGGCACATCCCGGCATCAACTGGTGGCAAAAAGCTGAGCCTGATACCGTTCCAGTCCTTCACCCAGAAACTGCTCGAACGCTTCGTAGTCGGCTTCCTTCCGGAAAATCTTGGCGGGGGAATTCCCCCGATTGAGAGCACATGATCATTCAGGATGCTCGATCAACTCTTGTAGTCGTTCGGCGAGTGGTGCGGGCAGTCGCGCGGGCCAGGAGGCATCGATCAAACCCACGCCGAGCATATCCAAAAGATGAACTTGATCCTTTCGACGAAACGCGGTCAGCTTCATCGTCACCAAGCTTTCCAGTGACACGACCTGGAAGTGCTCACAGGACTCCGAGTCGGTCACGTCGGGAGCCGCCAGCGGTTCGCGCTCTTTGACTTTCTCGCCACTGAACACCAGATGCACGGCATCGCGCGGACTGGCTTGCGGGCCATCCAAGAACAGGGACACGCCGAACGATTTTTGATAAATGAACCCGGCCGCCTGCATGGCTGCGATGGCGCGCGGCAGGTCGGCGCGGCGCAGCAACAGGTCAACATCCTGGGTAAAGCGAACGGCCGCCTTGTCGACCCGACCGACCCATTCGGCCACCGCGTTGCCCCCCACCACAGCATACGGCAACTGCGCCGCCGCCAAAGCCGCTGTGCTACGCAGCAATCTGTCACGAACGTCTTGAATCGCCATCGCGACTCGCTCCCAGCCGGAAATTGAAGTTGTCAAACGGACTCTCCTTGCACATTGTCGCCGCGAATCTTGATTCGCACCGGCTCATTCTATTGCGGACGCGATCAACACCATCACTTGGGCCGGCTGGAACTTGTCGATGATCTGGCCGACGTACCGCAGGATCGCCTACATCGGGTTGTTGGCGATTCCTCGCCGCAAAGCGGACTTGAGGTTGCGGTCTTCGACCAAATAAATGGACCTGTCCCCTTTGTTTGTTCGTGTCCCCTTTGTTTGTTCGCCGGTCTTCAGCCAAGTCATGCGGTGCTGAATCTTCCCCTTCTGGATCGCTCCGATGGTCAGTCGAGCCGCCGTCAAGCTGTCCTCGACGAACAGAATTTCCATGGGCCGACCGACCGTTTGGCCGCTGCTTGAGGCGTTCATGGCAAGGCCCTCGTTGCGTACGCTAAGTCTGTGCGTTACGCGCAGTCTACGTCGCGCGGCCCGTCGCGGAAAGCAAATTTCATCGCCACACTGGTGGACATCGTTTGGTCCAATGGGGTTCGCCGAATGGTGAGCCACGATTGACGCTGCGCCGCAGGGCTTCAACTTCGGGATCCGATTGCGGTTGGTTAATGTGTTGACGCCATTGACGCGGACACACGCTCGAACGCCGCGTCGTCTTCCGGCTTCTCAAGAATCGTGGCACGAGCATTCGCACGATTCAGTACGTGAAAAACCATTGCACCGTCGTTTGCTCGTTTGGCTCGTCCCATGCTAGCCGCAGTTTATCAGCCGCGGACGCGGACTGTCAAAAAACGGTTCCTGACACCTTTTGACCTTTTGTTTGCTTTTGTTTGTGTCTGCTCTGCTGCTTCCTGACCCCTTTCTGCTGCTTTCTGCTGCCCTGACCCCTTTCTGCTTTCTTTTGCGTCCGCCAGTTGACAATACCTTCGCGACGGGAAGGCGGTTACGATGAGCAGTGTGAAGTTGCCAATCTGGATCGACGTCAAATACGGAGGTCAGTTTGCCATGACTCAATCTGAACTCGAAACAAAGGCTGCGGAATTACTAGCTCTGCCACCGAATGAGCGACTCTTTCTTGGCGAGCGGCTCGTTGAAAGCATTGATTGTTTTGCATCGCCAGAAATCGCTGAAGCTTGGTCTGCGGAGGTTGCCCATCGCCTCGCTGATTATGAGTCTGGCAAAGTGACCGGGATTCCGTCCGCTGATGTTCACGACGAGGTTCGGCGACGGATGCGATCATGATGCCGGTTGTCTATCACCCGGACGCGCTGGACGAGTTTGCCGATGCCGCGCGCTACTACGAGACTCGGCAATCCGGTCTCAGCGAACGATTCCGGAAGTTGGTTCAGCAAATTGAATCCGACATTGGCGCGAATCCTGAAACAGGATTCATTCATGACTTCGAAACGCGCCTGCGCTTGGTTCGCAAATTTCCCTACGGTGTGATTTTCAAAAGTTACTCCGATCACGTTTTCATCGTCGCCGTCGCACACCTCAGCCGAAAACCAGGATCTTGGCGTCGCCGTCTTTCCTCGTCGTCAACAGAGTAACCTTGACATCACAGACACGTCGCTGGTTGATGCTGAATAGAAGCTGGAAACGGTTCCTGACATGAATGGCACTGCCGGTTGGCGGGGTTGAGTTTACGGCGATACCTGCTGCCCGACCAGACTGACTGCGGTGCGTGTGGGGGCAGTGACTGGTGGAGGCGTGCATCACATGGGTCGATCGACAAGTTGAGGGGAACCGCCGCGCACCGCGAACGCGATCACAGTTGGCTGTGATGAATGATGTGGCCCTGACCGACGACAGAGGAGAGGTTCTCCGATCGGGAGGGACAACCCGGTTCGTCATCCTGCTGGTGGCGTT
>CAYSHJ010001035.1:0-4225 GCA_964430385.1 uncultured Planctomycetaceae bacterium | reverse complement strand
TCCCGGCGGCTATCCGATTCAAGAATCGCAAAACTGGCAAGCGGGCTTTCTGCCCGGAGTTTATCAAGGCACGTACATCGACACGAACGCGACCGAGATCGAAAAACTCATCGAAAACATCCGCAACGACCGGCTGAGCATTCCGCAACAGCGGCGGCAACTCGATCTTCTGCAAGCATTCAACCGGCGGCATCAGCAGCAGCGGCCGGGAGACGCGCAGCTCGAAGCTCGCATTCAATCGTTCGAGTTATCGTTCCGCATGCAGCGCGACGCGGAAGAGGCGTTCGACGTCAGCCGCGAGCCGAAGCACATCCTCGACGCCTACGGCTCCGGCACGCAAGCACGGCAGATCTTGATTGCTCGGCGGCTAATCGAGCGGGGCGTTCGCTTCGTGCAAGTCTGGCACGGCGAGGGGCAACCGTGGGACAGCCACGACGACATCGAGGTCAATCACCGCCGCCTGGCCAAGCAGTGCGATCAAGCGATCGGCGCGTTGCTGAAGGATCTCAAACAGCGCGGACTGCTCGACGAGACGCTGGTGATCTGGGGCGGCGAGTTCGGCCGCACGCCGACGGTCGAGTTACCGAAAAAAGGCTCCAACGAAGGCAAGATCAATGGCCGCGACCACAATCACCACGGCTTCACGATGTGGCTGGCCGGCGGCGGCGTGCGTGGCGGCTACGTTCACGGAGCCACCGACGAATTCGGCTTTAAGGCCGTCGAGAACCCGGTCCACGTCCACGACCTGCACGCCACGCTGTTGAAGCTGATGGGATTCGATCACGAACGCTTCACCTACCGTTACGCCGGCCGCGACTTTCGTTTGACCGACGTGCATGGGAATGTGGTTGAGGAGTTGATCGCGTGAGTAGGACAAGTGTGAGACATTATGAGTCTCGAATTTCGCATACTGACTGGCTTCGGTGCTGATCGGTACTGTTGGGTCAACGTGTTGATGACTCCGTCCGCAATCTTTAGCGATTACCCGTTCTTTGGAGCAGACTCATCAAATCGCCTGTCAACATCTTGTCCGAGATTCCGCGCATGATGATAAAGGGCTGAAGAAGCGGATTAGAGAAGCGAAAACGAAACCTGCGCTCCTTCCCGGACTTTTCAAGAACGTTTCCGCGATCTGAAGTTGCGAACTTGTCGAGGTGCTGTGAAAAGTTCGGAATCTCGTATCGCTTGCCCATGATCTTTGAAAGCGGGTCTCGAACGTCAGGGGAGGCAAAAAAACCAAGGTCATCGACTTCGGCCAGCGCGCAGGCAAGTAGCACTTGCTTAAACAACGTGTCTTTTCTCGGGCTGGTAGTCGCTGCCTGGTACGAGTTCACAATGCTCTGTTGAGTATTTTGGATCGCAGAGTTAATACTGGAGTGAACATCGTCGATCTCAATTTCTGTACGTTCTTCTTCTATGGCTTGTAGCGTCGACGCTTTTCCGAGAACGTGAGTATAGTGTGGCAATCCTTGGGACAGCAGAACAATCAAATTGCGAGCGTTTGCAGACATCTTCATCCCAAGCGCAGTCATTGCCTTGTTGAGAATCTCGTGAAGTTCATTCACAGTCATCCGCGGCATCAGAATTTGAACGAGAGCACGGTCAATCGAGATGTGCTCTCTGATTAGAGTGTCGATGTCGTGTGCCACTCCGACGATCACGAGAGTGCAGGGAGATGACGCATCGCTAAGCGTCTTGATCGTGTCCGCAAACAAGGCTCCATCGTCTGAGGGGATTCTGTCAAACTCATCAAATATAAAAACCGTCGTAGTTAGCCGATCCGCGATCCTACGCACATCATTAGGCGCAGGGATTTCCGGCAACCAATCAGCGGCAGTAAACTCGTCGACGATCGACTTGGGAGAAAATCCAATCGTCGTTGTCCCGCTATCCTCATTGACTATGATCTCTGAAAATGCCTTTTTCCAAACACTTGCGAATGAGTCATCTTTACTGCAATTGATCTTCACCACAGAAAGCAATGAACCGTCCGACCGTTTTTGGGAGGCGACATCCTTAACGATGTTTGCAAGTGACGTTTTCCCGACGCCACGTTCACCAAAAATCACCGCATGTTGTCCCCTGCTGCTAACGGCATCAAAAACTCGTTGCAGTTGCGAGATGCGGCCAGCAAACAGATCACGCCTATTGATTGGTGCCGCCGGACTGAAGACCTCGCTGGTCTTTGCCATCAGGGCAATCTGGTCTACCTGTTCTGTCATTCTTTCCCTCTCGCGATCGCGTGTCGTCTGCCTAAATAAAACTCAGACGACAACTATAAACGCAACGAGAAGTCATAACAAGCAGGCAACAACGCTTAACAACTTGCGATTTAGTGTCGTTCGCCGTCCGCCTACGGCAAGCGGCTGATCGAAACAGCGTCGATCGTCTCAAGTCGGACTTCGGCAAGGGCTTCGACCAATCGAATCTGTTGCACATGCGGGCCTTCCCAATTCTCGACGCAGTGCGTCGAGAATCGTATCCGGCAGATCCAATCTCGTGCTGATGCGAAACTTGTATTTGGCGATTTGGCTTCCCAAAATGTGACGCACTGGGTCGCGAATTGTCGTGAACCACCTGACGGCCTTCGCGAGTTCTTCAATCCCGTTGGGAGTTGATCGCGTGAGCGATGCCGAAACCGCGCGTCCTGCCGAAGCTCGCTTCCTCGCCGCGCTGGGTGCGGCTGGATCTCCGATGTCGTCGGTTGCGGACATTCGCCAACAATTCGATCTGTTGCCGACAGAGTTTGCCGCGTTGCTGCTCGAATGGATTCCTCGGCTGGAGGATTGTCGGCTGCAAGAGTCGGTGGCGTGGGCGTTGTTGGCGGCTCCGAAGGGAACGCTCGCAGGACCGGTACTTGCCGAGTTGTTCGACACGGCCACGAACGATGAGCTGAAGTGGGCCATCGCTTCGGTCATCAATCAGACTCGGCCGCGAAATGTCGAAGAGTGGCTGATCGAGGCTATTCGAGACCGACATTCCGGGGCGGCACGCAATCTTCTGGCGTCGGCGATTGCTAAGATGATTCCACCGGAACAGGCCGTGCCGGTGCTGATCGAGGTCTTTGCGGAGGCTCCACTCGCCGCCGTGCATCCGCTTGCAAAAGTCGGGGGCGACGACGTGCGAGAGTTCCTCGCGGCGAAACTGCCAACAGCGACCGGCCCGTTGCGGCGAGAAATTCGACAAGCCCTGGCACACATCGACCGACGATTGACGAAGGCCCGACGACGACAGTTCAATGAAGAACCATGAACGACGACCTAAGCCATTTCGAGCGAAGCTTTTTGAACCACTTCATCGCATTGTCACACAATCTGAAGAGCTGGCGATCGCGGACACTGCTGCTCAGGCTGTTTCTGATCGCGACGATCGTGGCGCTTGCGGTCGGCATCCGTCTTGCCGCGGACGACACTTTGTCCAAGACGACTGAAGTCGACGAGACATGGTGGTCGTTGAAACCACTCAACCGTCCGCAGCCGCTGCGAATCGAGAAAACCTTCGCGCACTTTCAGCCCGTCAACCCGATTGACCATTTCGTGTTGGCGAAGCTGATCGAGAAAGGTCTTGAACCATCGCCGCCAGCCGACAAGCGGACGCTCATGCGGCGGGTTTATTTCGATCTGATCGGGTTGCCTCCAACACCGGAGGCTCTCGAAGGATTTCTGGACGATGACCAGCCGGAGGCTTTCGAGCGGTTGGTCGATCAGTTACTCGCGAGTCCACAGTACGGTGAGCGGTGGGCGCGGCACTGGATGGACGTGGCTCATTACGCCGAAACGCACGGGCATGATCAGGACCGTCCGCGGCCGAACGCTTGGCCGTATCGCGATTACTTGATTCGAGCGTTCAACGACGACATGCCGTATGCCCGTTTCGTGCAGGAACAGATCGCCGGCGATGTGCTTTTTCCGGACGATCCGCAAGCGATCGTTGCGATCGGATTCCTCGCGACAGGGCCATGGGATGAAAGCTCGCTGCAAAGCATTCGCGACGACACGGACGACCGGAAGATCGCGCAGTATCTCGACCGGGACGACATCCTCACGACAGTGATGAGCACGATCGTGAGTTCCACGGCTCATTGTGCTCGTTGTCACGACCACTTTTTCGACCCCATCACACAGGCGGACCACTACGCCTTGCAAGCGGTGTTCGCCGGCGTCGACAAGGCCGACCGCCCGTATGACCCCAACCCACTCGTCGCTCACCGTCGCCGTGAGCTTCA
>CAYSHJ010001034.1:0-3358 GCA_964430385.1 uncultured Planctomycetaceae bacterium | reverse complement strand
CGGCGTGCCGTACGGCCGCCACTTCGACAAGCAGCGACTGATTCAATCGCTGCTCATCAACGAAGCGGGCGACGGGCTGGCGTTGAGTGCGAAGGGCAAGACCGCCGCCGAACTGATGGTCTTCGCGCGGTGCGTGATGTTCAGCGAGGTCTATTGGCATCACGCGGTTCGTTCCGCGACCGCGATGTTCGCTCGCAGTTTCTTCGAGTTGCGGCAGCAGTTCGACCTTAAGACGTTCTTTCAATTGACCGAATCTGAAACGATCCACCTACTTCGACGAGCCGCTCGCGGCACGGAGTTTGAATCGCTGGCGGAAGGAGTCTTTGGCCCGAAACGTCGTCTCTTCAAACGCGTTGTCGAGTACAGCCATTCGCTCGCGCCCGACCTGTATCAGCAACTGGCCGGCCGACCGTATGAGTTCCACGTCCGTTGCGGCCGCCGACTGTGCGAGTCACTTTCGAGTGTGCTCGGCCGTCGCTTAGCGCCGGTCGAAATCCTGATTGACGCCCCACCGCCGCACCGCGAAGTCGAGTTCGATGTCTCGATCTACTTTCCGAAGGAACAGGTCTATCGTCCGTTGCACCGCGTCTCACCCGTCGTCGACGCGCTCGCCAAAACGCAGTTCGACGACTTCGTGAAACGCGTACGCGTGTTCGCCGAACCCAACGTCGCTCAAGAATTGTCAAGACTTCCGTCTTTCTGTGACGAACTCCAAAAAGCCATCTCGACCGAAGCGCCAACCTAGCCCGCACCCACGAATTATCCCAACAATTCCGCACGCACCTGGCGGTTGCTGATGCTATGGCAAGCCAACCAGTAGCGTGGCGAAGGCTTCGTCGATGAGCTCGGCGGAAACAACGTCCCCGGGGTCACGCGCACCCGTGCCCCCGCGAGCGGCGGTGCCTTGCCCACCGAGAGCCGTGTCGGTCCCCACTTCGCCATCGACGGAATCCACGCCGAAACTGCCGATCAACGTATCGTTGCCGATGCCGCCTTTGAGCGTGTCATGCCCCGCGCCGCCCAGGATCGTGTCGCTCCCGGCGCCGCCAGGCAATGAGTCGCCACCGTCCTCACCCAGCAGTGCGTCGTCGTCATCGCCGCCGCCGAACAGGGCTTGCGCCGGGCTGCCACCGTCGAGCGTTTCAGTGCCGAGGCCGCTGGGCAACGTCGCCGTGATCGTCAGATTGACGTTGCCGGTTTCGATCACGCTGTCGTTGCGGAGGTAGCCAATCCGATTGATGACGGCACCAGCGTCGGTGGGCGTGATAGCGCCGTTGCCGTTCAAGTCGGCACGCGCGTCAGCCGGCGGCACCAACTGGCCCAGGCGATTGATGACGAAACCGGCGTCGGTGGGAGTGACGGCTCCGTTGCCATTCGTGTCCCAGGGGAAGTACGTGACGTCGTCCTTGTCGACACTTTTGCCCTGGTCCAAGTTGTTTGATTCCGCAGTGTTCCCCGCGTTCCCCTCCGCGACCTGGTTGTTCGGATCAATAATCAGACCGAGGAACTCGAAGCTGGTCGAGCGGTAGCCGACGCCCTGACCGGTCGCGTCGTCACGGAGTGCATGATTCAGCAGCACGCTTTTCACCAGTTGCAGATCGACGGTCTCGTCAATCAGGCCGCCAGCATCCAGACCAGCCGCATAGGTTCTCGTCGTGACAACGACGTCGTCGGCGTTGCCGATGCTGTCGTCGTCGGAAAGAATCACCTGGACATCAAACGGTCCGGCCGGGGCGTCCCCTTGATTCTCGATGACCAGGCGAACCGAAGTTTGCCCGTTGACGACGTGGTCAGACAGCGCGTCAAAACGGGTCGCGACGAGGTCAGGAGTTCCGACAACCGCGTCGTCGTTCTGGATCGTGCCCGTCGCGGTGGGAGTGATGATCGTCGCTCCGTTGGTCGCGTTCGCGAGCGTCACCGTAAAGCCTTCGACGTCTTCGAGGGCCATATCGCCGGTGACATTGATCGTGATCGTCTTGGTGGTCTCGGTCGCGAGGAAACTCACCGTGCCGCTTGGGAACGCTCCACCGAAGTCGGCCGCGTTCGCCGGATTCGCGCCGCTGCCGGTGACGTTGTAATCCACGCTGGTCGCGCCGCTGGTGTTGTCGGCGCGCGTGACCGTGAACGTGAACGGCGTTGTGCTGCGGTTCCCCTCCGGCTTCGTCGCACTCGTCGCCGAGATTGACAGCGTGCTTGACACCACATCGCCTTGGACCACGATGCCGGCGGAGAACTCGGAGGTTTCAATCAATTCCAGCGTGCCAGTTTCGAGGCGAGTCGCCGTGGAAGTGATGAACTGACCAACGGGGATGAGGATTGGTGACGGAAACGTGAACGAGGCGTTGCCATTGGTGTCGGTCGTGACGTTGACGAAACCTAACAGTTGCTCTCCAGGGCCATGGCCCGAGGAATGCAATTGCATGTTGGAGAACAATTCGATGCGAAAGCTCGTGGTTGCAAGACTGTTAAGCGTGCCGCTGACGACGGTCGCCGTGTTTGTTGTGGCCGAGACCAGCACAGGGAAGTTTTGAAGTCCATTGGGGCCATCATCGCCGTCGCCAACATCATTGGGCGTGACCCCGTCGCCATTGAGGTCAAACGGAACGTTTTCGGCCAAAGCGGCCAGGGAGCTTCCGGGGGGCGGGAGCGGGCCAGGAGGTTTCAGTTTCAAGAATGAATCAGCATACTCCAAGACGGTTTCTTGATACTGCGAAGGATAGGCCTTCATGATTCCGCCGATGGTCTCACCTACCATGAACGCTTCACGGAGCGAACCTCGTTTGGGAATGGATATCGCGGCCACAGCCGAATTTGCGGGGCTCGACGTGCTGGTCGCCGCGGGCGTCTCGTTAAACGACAGAGCAGAGCCGTCGTTCGTGAGAAATTCGGCCGTCGTTCGATCGGCACCGACGACAATGCCCCGCATGATCTCTCCGAATGCCTCGATGAGGCCAATGCCGCTCCCGCCGTTGCCTGAAATCAGTGCCCGATCGGCAACCGCCGCTCCGCCAATCGTGTCGTCGTCTTCAAAATTGACGAAAACCCCGTGGCCTCCATTTCCAAAATCCAGTGTCCCCGAGACATCCGTGCCGATGAAACTTCCCGCGATCGTGTTCCCGCCATCAAGTGTATTCAGCTCGATGCCATCCCCCCCGAAGCGGTTGATGGCCAGCCCTCGAACCTTGCTGTTGGCGGCGTCGGTAAAGTTGACGCCGAACTGGCCGCCGAACGTCAGTTGCAACCCGTCGCCGGGGGCATTGGTACCGTCGAGTTCGATCTTCAGCACCGTGTCGAGTGGGCCGAGGGCTGGCAGCGTATTGGGACTGCTGCCGGCCTGCGTGTAGCCATCGATCGTGAT
>CAYSHJ010001033.1:0-3452 GCA_964430385.1 uncultured Planctomycetaceae bacterium | reverse complement strand
TGCGTCTGACCGCGAGACAACTGGTTGACCATCGCGTCGCGCTTGAACGCCATGTCGACCAGTTCGAGTTTCTCCTCGCAGATTCGTCGCCGAGCCGAACCGTTGATGCGATAGGCAGCGGCGAAGAATTCGAGATACTCGATCACGGTCATGTCGTCGTACACGCCGAAGAAGTCGGGCATGAAACCGACCAGTCGTCGAATCTCTTGTGGATTCGTATAGATCGACTTGCCGCAGACATACGCCTCGCCGTAATCGGGGCTGAGCAACGTGGCCAGCATGCGCATCGTGGTCGTCTTGCCCGATCCGTTGGGGCCGATGAATCCGAAAACGTCTCCTTCCTGCAACTTCAGGTCGAGATTGTTGACGGCGATCAAGTCACCGTAGCGTTTCGTTAGTTTGCTGGTTTCGATCACGGCTGAGGCTTCGCGGTTGCTGGTATCTTGGCCGGGTCTAGAGGCTTGCCGTCGCTTTCAAACTTCGGGAGCTGTCGGAATTCGGACGACGCTTGGGCCTGCCGTTTCACCGGTAGCAGCATGCGTACAAAGCTGTTTGACCGCGTGGGCGACCGAACCTCGCCGTCGAATTTCCAATTCGTTTGTGGCTCCGGCAACCGGGCGATGAGGACCGCTCGATCCAGCGACAAGTGCGGCGAGAGATCGAACGATCGCATGCCGTTGTGGCCCAAACCGGTGTAAGACTTACCACCCGCCGCTTCGTGCAGAGTCATCATGAGCAAGATGTCGTCCGGCTCAAGGTTCAACGGGTTATAGCGTTCTTGCAAGTTCAAGATGTCTTCCGACACAGTGCCCTTCTTCGTTTGAATCTTGGTGGCCTTGGTACGAGTCAAGAAACCGCGCAGCTCGCGCTGATAGACCATCGAGCTATTCGGATCCCACGGCTGGTTGGGCGCCCACTTCGTGGCCACTTCGCCTTGCTTGGGATGCGGCCGAAAGACGCGACTCTCGAACGTGACGATCCAGTCCGTGAGTGTGAATGGCAGACGATGGATGACGCTTCCGTTCAGTTCGCCGAGGCCCTCGCAAGTCAACACAGATTCAACCAACCCTTGCGGCGCCGTCCAATTCGCTTCGGACGTCAACGACTTCGTCGACCATTTCCCGATGGGAACGCCTTCGAGTCGCTGTCGCTCGACCGACGTCTTGTAAGCCAAGTGCCCCAAATCAAACCCGCTGGTGCGGTACATGCCGCCGGGCGAGTTTTCCGGAAAGCCCAGCCAACTTACCAGCGGCGTGGTGGCGAAGTCGACGGCCGCGTGGCCGAATGTTCGAGGCTCAGCGTCGACGCTCCACTGGTGGTTGTCGGTCATGTACGCCGTCGCCCAGGATCTGGCTCGCACCTCCTGCCGTCGCGCGTCGATGTCGACCACATCCAGTTGAGCCAACCTGGACGTGGCACCGTTGACGCTGCGAGCCAACCACGCCATCCCCACCGCCGCGCAAGCCACCAGCAGCGGCAACGTGACCCATGTCCAATGCGGTCGACGCAGCAGCTTGTGAACCAGCACGTAATCCAATGGCCCAATGATCAGTGCGTACGCCAGCAACAATCCCAACACTCCCCACAGCGACGGTCGGGCCACTTCAGGTAACTCGACAGTGGCCGCGCGCCACTGGGTCGCTAAATCGGTGATTCCGCTCTGCGACAACCGCGAGCCTTCCGCCGACTTCGTGTTCGCCGTTTCCGTGCCTCGAAACAACAACCGGCTCAAAAACGCCGATCGACCGTCCCATTTCGAGAACGGCGGTGACACCAGATCGAGTCCCAAAACCGTGACCTGTCCGAAGCCAAAGCAGCCGCGCGTGACCAGCGGCCCTTCCACGCACGACACCAACGTCCGTCCCTCTTTCGGTGCGAGAATCGTCACCGGAGTCCGATTCGCTCCCGAAATCCTGCGACTCCGCACCGTGAAGCTCTCGATTCCACTGAGGTCATTCGTGCGAGTCCGCTCGCGAACGTCGACAAGTTCCGACAACAGCGGACTCAGTGTCGTGGCCGCGAATTCCTCGCGCGTCGACGTTGCCAACACCACCAGGTGCCCACCGCGTTTCGACCAACGCAGCAGTTCCGCGAGCATCGCGTCGGACAACGCAGTCCGGCTCGACACCAACACGCCATCCACACCATCCAGCGCCCACGGAGTTTCAGCGACGCTCGGCCACTCGTTCCAACGCACGACGTGAACTTCTGCAGATTCGTCCAGCACGGGCGAGTTGAACTCGACCTCCAGCCAAACTTGCACGGACTGTCGAGCGATCGTGATCGGCGACGCACCGCCGGGCTGAACCAACAAACGATGTCGATTCACGACTTGACCTTGTTCGTCCTTAAGCCGAACCTCGACAGCACCGTCCAGCCGACCAGCACGAAAGACTCCCGACCAAACTCCCGGTTGTCGATCCGCCGCGCGTCGAACCAGCGGTTGCGCGACTCGGTTGCCGTCGGGATCGAGGCTTTCCACTTCGCAGACGGTTCCGCTGATTTGACCGAAATTCACTTCAACCGGTGTCCATTGGCCGACTTTGACAAAGCCGTCAAATCCCACACGAACGCTCGGCTCGTCCGCGACCGAGAGAACGGAACAGCTTCCCAAGCAAGCCACGACCAGACCGCAAACGAGATGACCTCGCAGCAATCTTCGGAAAGTTTCGTCTCTCCGCGAAGGAGGACGACAAAAAGGAGATTCGTCTGTGTCTCGCATGCGGCGACCGAGTGGAGTCCGTTGCGTTTCGCATCGCCAACACTTTGCCGACGGACACGGCCCGCCTGCAGTCGCTGGCACCAAGAGCGGCGAATGATACGCCACGGCTCGATGAAGCGTGAGCGCCAATGGCGGGATTCGCGGAGTTTCCAGGCTCATCGTGCGGAGTCGCTGGCCGATCCCGGCACTTCCTGAATTTTTTGCGAGTATTCGCCAGGCATCGGGATCGATCGCAGTGGCTGTCCGTGTCGGCAAACGCAGCACACCGTCTTCAAGCGACCGTAAGCCAGACGGATCTCGCCGCGCCAGAATTCGATCTCGTAATTCAGCGATTTCACACCTTTGCGATTCACGTTCAAACGAACATCCAAGACGTCCTCGAAGTACGCCGGAGCCTCAAACGAACACGATGCGGAGACTCGCGGCCAACCGATCACCGAGCCATCCGGCTGCGGCTGCATGATGCTCAGGCCGAGCGATCGGAAAAACGCATGCTCGGCCTCTTCCATGTACCGGTAGTAGTTCGCGAAATGGATGATTCCCGCCATGTCGGTGTCGGCGAATTCAACTCGGCGCGTCGTCACGAACTGAGCGGTCATTGATTGCTGCTGTCTGGTTCGCTCGCCCCGTTAGAGTCTTCGGTTGTCAATTATGCGCGCCGTGCGCGCAATACGTAGCCGAGTCGCTCCGCGACTCGGATTGAATCGGCGTCGCGGAGCGACGCCGCTAC
>CAYSHJ010001032.1:0-8027 GCA_964430385.1 uncultured Planctomycetaceae bacterium | reverse complement strand
GCCGGACGTCAACAGCGAACTGCGTGTCGAGACAATTATCGTCGATGGCAAGGGAACGTTCGAGATGGGGACGTCTACCGCCCCGATCGCGGCGGGCGTGCAGGCTCGCCTGCTGATCGACGGCTCACAGCCGATCGACGTGGCTGAAGACCCCTTGGCGCTCGGACACGGCTTGATCGCACATGGCAAGGTCACGATTTATGGCCAAGCAGTGACGCCGTTCGTCACCCTGTCGACCGCTCCAGCCGTCGGCGCTACCGAGTTGGTATTGTCGAGCGTTCCGACCAACTGGAAGGTCGGGGATCGACTGGTCATCGCCGCCACCGATCGTGACGGTCTGCAAGACGAGCAGCGGACGATCCTGGGCATTTCGGGCAACGTCGTGGAGATCGCGGCGCTGCAATTCAGTCACGTTCCGCCGCAGGCCGGCCTCGCGGTGCATGTCGCCAACCTGACTCGCAACGCCGTGATCGAGTCGTCGCGGACAGAACTTGACCGCCGCGGCCACGTGATGTTCATGCACACGCGCAAGGTCGACGTGAACTACGCCGGCTTGTATCGCCTCGGCCGCACCGACAAGGCCATCCCGGTCAACGATCCGATCGTCGATGCCGATGGACATCTGGAACCCGGCACCGGTATCAACCCACGCGGTCGGTACTCCATGCATTTCCACCGCAACGGAGTTGTCAACGACGGACTGCCGGCAAAGGTTCGGGGCACCGCGGCCGTGGACAGCCCGGGCTGGGGGTATGTCAGCCACAGCAGCTTCGTGGACTTCACCGACAATCTGTCCTACGACGTGGTCGGCGCAGGCTTCGTCACCGAAGCGGGCGACGAGATCGGCTCGTTTAGTGGCAACCTGGCGATCCGCGGCGAAGGCTCTGGCGCCGGTATGAACGACCGTAATCTGATCCAGGACTTCGGCCACCAGGGAGACGGCTTTTGGTTCCAGGGGCCCGGCATCCGCGTCGAGAACAATGTGGTGTCAGGCCAACGCGGCCAGGGCTTTATCTTCTACACGCGCGGCCTGAAACAAGAGGGGCTGGGCACAACCCAGTTCTCCACCGCGAACCTGTCCGATCCGACGATCGCGAACGGGCAAACCACCGTCGATGTCGACATCGTGCCGCTTCTCAGCTTCCGCAACAACCAGGCGTACGCCTCGAGCATCGGAGCGGCCACGCGGTATCTCCAACTCAACTCGATGCACACCATTTTCAGCTTGGTCGAAAACCTGACCCTGTGGAACAACGTCGAGGGATTCAACCTCTCGTACGCGAACCAAACGACGATTTGCAACGTGACGATCATCGGCGACGTCAACCGGCCGGAGGGGACGGGCGTCCGCCGCAACGAAATAACCCGGAGCATTCGTTTCGAGAACCTGTCCGTCGAGGGCTACGCGTACGGATTGCAGGTTCCGTCGCGCGGCCAGAACGTGATCGACGGCGGCTATTTCAACAACTTGCGGAACATCGTGATCCGCACCGCCGTTGGCGAGAACCGCTCGGTGCTGATCACGGGCAACATCACATGCGGAACGCTTTCGGCCGCGGCACTGCGTAGCAGAATTCAGCAGAACATCGTCATGGAAGCCAACCTCATGCCACAAGAGGCGGTGCTGTTCTTGCTGGTGCCGGACTCGATCACGCTGAACTTCGGGAGTTTCGTGTCGCGCCGGCTGTACTTCAACGAGCAAGCGGCCAGCTTCGTGCCGTTCCCCGCCGCAGACGGCCTGTTCATCCCGCCGGCATACGTTGGCAAGACGAACCAGCAGTTGTTCACGGAGTTCGGCGTGGCCCTGGGCGGCGCGATCGCACCCGCGGACGCGATCACGATACCCAGCATCGTGGGCTTATTGGCACCGTAGCCTGACTGACGGAGTCCGCGGACAACGGAGTCCATTTTGACTCGCCTGAATCTCCGCCACCGGAACACCAACTGCCTTCCCCATCCGCCAAGCGTCAACTTTCCCAATCCAGGCGCACGATTCGGCCAGAGCTCAATCCGCAGAGCAACCATTCGCCGAGTGGGTCGCAGATCACACGCACGACGTCTTCGTCCAACTGCGTCGCCCACAAGAGTTGGCCGTCAGAATCGAGCCAATAGAGTTGCCGTTCCAACGTCGCGGCGGCGATGCGGTCGGCGTTGAAGCTGCACGCCACGCGACCGACCGTTCCCTCGATCAAGTACGAGTCGCGCATCTCGCCGTCGCCGTCGAGTGCTTGTATTCCCTGATTGAACCCGGCCAGCAAGATCGTCTCGCCGTCACCGGCCACGCACATCTCGCCCAGCGAGGTGAAGCTCTTTTCGCTCCAGATTTGTTGGCCGTTCAATTGGTGAGCACAGACTTGGCCGTACTCCGCCGCGCCGATGATGACCGGGTCGCTCGCGATGAACCGCACCCACTTCAGCGGCCGAATCGTCTCGAACACGCTGACTTGCTCGCTGTCCGGCCCCAAGACCAAGTTGCCACCGTTCGCCAGACTGATCACCGTGTGATGTCCAAACGGAGTGACAGCGACTCCCAACGCCGTCTCAGGCAGACCGACGGACCATTGCGCTTCCAGTTGGGAATTCAGCCGAAACGCTTTTCGCTCACCAACGATTGCCGCGCCAGCCGCCGTCGTGTCAGACCACGCGAGTTCTCGAATCCCTTTCAGCCCGCGCGACACCGTCAGCAAATGCCCGCGCCGGTCGAGCCGATACAAGCCTCCCGCCACATCCGCCGCCAAGACCTCACCCGATTCGCGGCCCATGACGAGAGCACTCAGCGGCGCTTCGGTCGAGAACGTCCAGCGAATTTGCGGCGGAATGCCTGCTCCGCCTCGCAACCAGTTTGGCTCACTGCTGCTCATCGCGCGTCGACCCTTTCTGCTCCGCGAAGCATGATATCGGCCGACTTGCAAAATGCAGCGAGGCGAACGTCTCGAGAAGTGACGTTCGCCTCGTGCGTCTGTTCGGCGTCGCGTTACTCCACCAGCAACGTGTAGGCGATCGCGCCGATTGCTTTTCCTTTCGGAACGCTCTTGTAGTTCGGATGGCACATCACGCACTTATCCATGACGACCGGCACGCTGGTCGCCGTGCGCAGATACTTCTTGCCGTCTTTTTCGACGACCTCGTCGACGGACGCCTTGCCGCCAAGAATTTCTTTGATGGCCGATTTCTCGAAATCGTCTTGCGGCGAGTTTGCCGATTCAATCGGCTCGCCAGTCGCGTCGAGCAACCTGACGTCGTGATGCCCCTTTTCCTTCATCGCCTTCCACAGCAGTTTGCCGGCGACGGCAGCGGGCGGATCGCTGTCTTTATGGACATAGTGTTCCGTGATCAGCACGATCGCTGTCTTGTAGAGGTCGTCCAGCATCTTGGTTTGTTTGCGAGCCCGCTCGACGGCCGGGTCTTTCGCTCCCCCTTTGGACGTTTGGCCGGGAAGGATGCTCACTCCCGCCAGCAATAACGCGACTCCCGCCAACAACCAGTGAGCACACGCCATCTTCATGTTGAGTTCCTCGCAAGTGCAATCATCAAAAGAGACATTTGTTTCGCATGTTTTTATTACCGACCGCTCGGCTCGCTCGCAAGTGTGCATCCGCCACTTATCCGGCGTGCGAAGCGGCTCACAGCGCGCCGATTCGCGCACCGGCTTGACATTCCAATTCGGTCGTCTGACAGTGAGTCTGGATTCTCGTCCGACTGACCGCGATCCCATCGTCTGAATCGAGCATCTGATGAGCGGCGACAAGCAGCGGATTCTGATTCTGGGAGGCGGCTTTGCGGCGGTTTACACGGCGATGTACCTCGAACGCGGCTTGTGGCGGGGCGAGCGGGACCGCTACGAAATCTCGCTCGTCAGCCTCGAAAATTACATGGTCTTTCAGCCGCTGTTGCCGGAGGTAATCTCCGGCACGATCGAGATGTTGCACGTGATCACGCCGATTCGTCGGCTGGCGAAGCGGACGAAACTGCTCACGCGAGAAATCCAAACGATTGATCTGGAGCGTCGCGTCGTGACACTGGCCCCGGAGTTTCAGCCAAAAGTCAAAGAGGTGCCGTTCGATCATCTGGTGATCGCGCTCGGGTCGCGATTGAACTACGATCTTGTGCCCGGCATGCGCGAGCACGCGATTCCGTTCAAATACCTCGGTGACGCCCTGCGGCTGCGGAATGTGATCGTGCAAGTACTCGAGGAGGCCGACAACGAAACGTGCCCGGAAGAACGACGACGGTTGCTGACGTTCGTCGTCGCCGGCGGCGGGTTTTCCGGCGTCGAGTGCATCGCCGAGCTGCATGACTTCTTGCGTAGCGCCTTGCCGGCCTATTCGTCGCTGAAGATGAGCGACCTGCGCGTGATGTTGCTGCAAAGCGCGGATCGCATTCTGCCGGAGCTGGGCGAAGACCTCGCGAAATACGCGCATCACATCCTGGAACGGCGGGGCATCGACATTCGATTGAACACGCGCCTGAAAGCCGTGACGGCGAACGGTGCCGTCATCCAGCGGAAAGATCAGACCGAACCGGAGTTCATTGGCTCACGGATCGTCGTCGCGACCGTCCCCGTCGCACCGCATCGGTTGATCGAGCAATTGCCGTTTGAGAAAGACAAAGGCGGCCGCATCTTGGTGCTGCCCGAGATGCACGTGCCGACCGCTCCGCAGGTCTGGGCTCTGGGCGATTGCGCGGCCGTGCCTCAGCCGGATGGCATCATGTCACCGCCGACTGCCCAGCATGCGTTGCGGCAGGCGCAGACTTGTGCCGACAACATTTTGAACACACTCCGAGGTCAGCCGTTGAAACGATTCGCGTTCACCGGACTCGGCAAGCTGGCCTCGCTGGGGCATCGTTCGGCGGTTGCCGAAGTCATGGGCGTCAAGCTCCGCGGCTTCGTCGCCTGGCTGTTCTGGCGCGCGGTCTATCTGGCCAAGTTTCCTGGCCTGGACCGCAAGTGGCGGATCTTCACGGACTGGTGTCTGGATCTGTTCCTGCCGCGCGACATCACGGAAGTTCGTATTTTTCAGCCGGAGGCCGTCGTGCGCGAGCATTTTCATGCCGACGAAGTCATCTTCGACCAAGGTGACTTCGGCGACAACGTGTATGTCATCGTCAGCGGCGAGGCGGACGTCCTGCGCGACGGCCGCTCGGTCGCGACGCTCAAAGCCGGCGACGTGTTCGGCGAGATGGCTCTGATCGCCAACATCCCCCGCAGCGCCAGCGTGAAAGCCAAGACGCCGCTCGACCTGATCAGCATCTCGCGCGATGCCTTCGAGAAACTGGTCACTCACTTGCCAGGCGTCAAGACGTCGATGAACGAAATCCTGCAAAAACACCTCGCCGCCCGCGATGCGATCTTGGAACAGGCGGCAAAAGACCAGGTGGCAAAAGACACTGTGAGCCACGGATGAAACACGGATTGAACACAGATCAGGACAAAGGATAAACGGGTTTTGTTTGAATCCATGTTTCATCCGTGGCCCAGAATCAATCTTCATCCATCTTCATTCAAGAGGCAACGATGACACGACACCGACCGTTTGGTTTGGGGCTTGCGGGTATCTCCTTGGTCTTCGTCGGGAGTCTCTTCGGCGACTCGGCCAACTCGGCGGAGACGCCAAAGCGGCCGAATGTGATTTTCATTTTCACGGACGATCACGCGGCACACGCGATGAGCTGTTATGGCTCGAAGATCAACACGACGCCAAACCTGGATCGGATCGCGCGCGAGGGAATGCGGTTTCAGAATTGCTTCTGCACGAACTCGATCTGCGGGCCGAGCCGAGCGGTGATCCTGACCGGCAAGCACAGTCACTTGAACGGTTTCAAGACCAACGACGGCGGAAAGCCGTTCGACGGCAGTCAACAGACATTTCCCAAGCTGCTGCAACAGGCTGATTACCAAACGGCGATGATCGGTAAGTGGCACCTCGTCAGCGATCCGACAGGGTTCGATCATTGGGAAATCCTGGTCGGGCAGGGGCCGTACTACAACCCGCCGATGATCGCTAACGGGAAACGAGTGCAGCACACGGGCTACACCACCGAGATCATCACGGATCTGGCGTTGAACTGGCTCGAAAAACAACGCGACCAGGAAAGGCCGTTCGTGCTGATGTGGCAACACAAAGCGCCGCACCGCGAGTGGACGCCGGGGCCGAAGTATTTTGATCTCTACAAGGACGTCACAATCCCGGAACCGGAAACGCTGTTCGACGATTACTCCGGCCGAGGCACGGCGGCTCACAAGCAGGACATGACGATCGAGAAGACGATGACTCGGTTCGACCTCAAGTTCGAGCCGCCAGAAAACCTCAACCCCGAACAATTGGCCGCGTGGCACAAAGCCTACGACGCCGAAAACGAGGCGTTCGAAAAAGCGAACCTCAAGGGGAAGGAACTCGTGCGCTGGAAGTATCAGCGGTACATCAAGGACTACTTGCGCTGCGTCGCGGCCGTCGATGACGGCGTCGGCCGAGTGCTCAAGTATCTCGACGACCACGGTCTAGCCGAGAACACGGTGGTGATCTACTCGTCCGATCAAGGCTTTTACCTGGGCGATCACGGCTGGTTCGACAAACGGTTCATGTATGAGCCGTCGCTGCGCATGCCGTTGCTCGCGCGCTGGCCCGGCGTGGTGAAGGCCGGTTCGGTCAACACGGACCTCGTGCAAAACCTCGATTTCGCCGCGACGTTCCTCGGCATCGCCGGTGCGGAGCCGCCGCCAGATATGCAAGGCCGCAGCTTGGTCCCGCTGCTGAGAGGCCAAACGCCGAGCGATTGGCGAAAGAGCATCTATTACCACTACTACGAGTACTTCAGCGACCGCGAAGCTCCGCACGCCGTCCGCCGCCATTACGGCGTGCGCACCGACCGCTACAAACTGATCCACTACTACAACGACGACGAGTGGGAACTGTTCGATCTGCAAGGCGACCCGAACGAAATGCGCAGCGTTTACTCCGACCGTGCCAACGCCGAAATCGTCATCGACCTGAAGGTCGAGATCGTGCGTTTGCAAAAGTTCTATCAAGTACCGGACGATCGAGGAAAGTTGAAGGTGTCAGAGCTGTAGGGTGGGCATGGCCACCAAGTTGAACGTTGCGTGAACTCGCTTGTTTTTGGCCATGCCCACCCTACGAATGCCATGAGCACATCACCTTCGAACGAAACGAAGTCGATCAACCCTTGGCGGCTCGTGGCCGGAGTGCCGCTGGAACTCAGGACTCGGGACGAGCAACTCGTCGTCTGGATGACTCGCCGTGATGGCCAGTCAGGCCGCATGCTGGACTTCCGTGATGGTTGCTTCCCACTGCAAGTGAAGAACACGAGCGGCGACGTGGTGGCCACATTTGAAGTGACGCTTCCTTCTCCGCCGACTTTCCCAACTTGGTCTGCAGTCCCATTACCGGCGACGAAGACCAATGGCGATTTGGACGTCACGCTCAATGCGATCGATGTGACACTCATCGACAACAAGATTCGCGAGTTCGAGTTCTTCGTAAAGCCGCCGGAATTGCCCACGGACGAGTGGCCGATGCCGTAAGTTCGTAGTTCCGCCTTCAGGCGGTTCATCATTTCCAGCAGACTACCGCCTGAAGGCGGAACTACGAACGGGCAAGTTGCGTTTCTGAACTGATCTGCGACGATTCGGCGAACGGTCGAAGAACAAGGGCGTTGAATGCTTTTCTTTGTTTTGGCGTGCCTGGTGCCGGCGTTTGTGGTGTCGGTTTCGATGACCGGGCTGATGCGAACGCTCTCGCCGAAGATCGGGTTGATTGGTCATCCGGCCGCGCGGAAAGTTCACACGCTGCCGAAGCCGCTGGGCGGCGGGATCGGGATTTGGTGCGGAGTTGTCTTACCGCTGGCGAGCGTGCAGCTTGTCGCGTGGCTCGTGCATCGCGGCACGTTGCCCAGTGAGTGGATTCCCCCGCAGTTGGCTCGACATCTGGACGGCGTGTTGTTTCGGTCGGGCCAGATGTGGGCGGTGCTCGCGGGCGGGACGGTGTTGTCGATCATGGGGTTGATCGACG
>CAYSHJ010001031.1:0-6044 GCA_964430385.1 uncultured Planctomycetaceae bacterium | reverse complement strand
TCCCGCACGTCAGCGACACAACCACTGATGGCTGCTGCAGCGACCATCGCGGGACTCATCAGAAGCGTGCGGCCGGTGGGACTGCCTTGGCGGCCTTTGAAGTTGCGGTTGCTCGACGAGGCACAGATTTCGCGGCCTTGCAGTTTGTCGGGATTCATCGCGAGGCACATCGAACAGCCGGCGCCGCGCCACTCGAAACCGGCTTCCGTAAAGATGCGGTCGAGGCCCTCGGCTTCGGCTTGTCGGAGAACTTGTTGCGAGCCGGGGACGACGAGTGCTCGGACGCCGCTGGCGACTTTGCGACCTTTCGCGACGGCGGCGGCTTCGCGCAGGTCGCTGATGCGGCCATTCGTGCAACTGCCAATGAACGCCACGTCGATCTTCAGGCCCTTAATCGGCTGCTGAGCTTTGAGGTCCATGAACGCGAGCGCCTCTTGCACGCCGGCTCGTTCTTCGGCGGGAAAATTGGCGACGGCGGGAATCGACTCGTTGATGCCGACTGACTGCGACGGGTTGATGCCCCAGGTGACGGTCGGCTCGATCGATTCGCCGGCGATCGTGACGCGGTCGTCGAACTCGGCGTCGGCCGCGGAGGCGAGGCTCAGCCACCACGTCGCGGCTTTGTCGAACTCCGCGCCTTGCGGCGCCATCGGGCGGCCGCGCAGGTAATCGACGGTCGTCTGATCAGGATTCACGTAGCCGCAGCGAGCACCACCCTCGATGCTCATGTTGCAGACGGTCATTCGCTCTTCCATCGTCATCACGTCGAAGACTGGGCCAGCGTATTCGTAGGCGTAGCCAACGCCGCCGTTGACACCCAGCTTGCGGATGATGTGCAGGATGACGTCTTTTGCGAAGACGCCCTTTCGCCGCTTGCCGGTGACTTCGAGGCGGCGGACTTTCGGGCGGCTCATCGCCAGCGTTTGCGTGGCGAGCACATACGCGACCTGACTGGTGCCGATGCCGAACGCGATGCTGCCGAAGGCTCCGTGAGTGCTCGTGTGGCTGTCACCGCAGGCCAGCGTGATGCCGGGAAGCGTGAGACCTTGCTCTGGCCCGATGACATGGACGATCCCTTGCCGCTTGTCGTTGATGTTCAGCAGCCTGACGCCGAACTCGCGGCAGTTCTTCTCGATGGCCGACATCATCTCTTCGGCCAAGAGGTCGACGAACGGGCGAGCTTGATTGTCGGTCGGGACGATGTGATCGACCGTCGCGAGCGTCAGCTCCGGGTACATGACCTTCAGGTCGCGGTCGCGGAGCATCTCGAAGGCCTGCGGGCTGGTGACTTCATGAATCAGGTGGCGGCCGATGAACAGTTGCGTTTGCCCGGACGGCAGAGTGCCGACGGTGTGCAAATCCCAAACTTTGTTGAACAGATTTCGGCGTTCAGTCATGGTGAGGTCAGGGGCCAGAGAAGGTCAGAGGGCGAAGTGATTTCAGGAGCGAATTCTAAACGACTGAATTCAACGATTGGAGCCTCGCTGCCGCGATTCGCGGCCAGAACACCGAAACTCTTCCATCGAACGGCGACTGGTTGTGATGATGGAAGCATCGCCGCGGAACCGAATCGAGGCCGTCACGTTGACGTCGCGTTGAGGAACCGGTTGTTTCGATTGGGATCGACTCCTACAATCCTCCTCCAGTTTTGTTCTACGATACCGGCCAATTTTGACGGCCGTGAACAGGAACCTTGAAGGTGCTGCCATGCCTGCCACGATCACGACTCCAGCGTTTCCGAAGCTGACGCCCGAAGAATTTGCAGAACTCTTGCAACGGGAGCGTGCCAAGGGAAATCCGCTCGCGCTTTTCGCCGGAAGCTGCATCGACCCCAACGACCCCGAGGACAAGGCGTTTTGGGAGGCGGTCCACGAGTGCCGGCGGCAAATGGACCAGCAGCAGGCCGAGATGGACGCGTTGGAATGTAGCGAAGGCCCGCAATGAATCTGTGGGTTCTTGATACTGACACGGTTTCGTTGCTGGCGGCTCAGGATCCTGGCGTAACGGCGATGGCGTTGGCTCATCCTTTGGACTCCGTGACGCTCGTGACTTGCAACCTCGCTGACTTCGTGCAGATCGATGGGTTGTCAATTGGAGACTGGTCGACGTGACGAATCCGTTCGTGATCGTCGGATGACAACTTAGGCACTTACCACGAATGACTCAGGACCAAGATGTTTGAAAGCATTTCCAATCGACTTCGCAGTGCGTTTTCGTTTTTGGGCGGGAAGCTGACGGAAGCGAATATCCGCGAAGGCATGCAACAGGTCCGCAAGGCATTGTTGGAGGCGGACGTCAACTTTGAGGTTGCCGAGAACTTCGTCAAAACCATCACCGAGCAGGCGGTCGGCGAAGAGGTGCTCACGTCGGTTCGGCCGAGCGAGCAGATCGTCGCGATCGTCAACGATGAGCTCGTCAATCTGATGGGGCCGGTCGATCACTCGCTGCATTTGCAACGAGACGGCGTGACGGTCTTGATGATGTGCGGCTTGCAAGGGAGTGGCAAAACAACCACCTGTGGTAAGCTGGCTCGAAAGCTGAAAGAGGACGGCGAGCACCCGATGCTCGTTGCCGCCGACTTGCAGCGGCCCGCGGCCGTCGACCAGTTGAAGGTCATTGGCGAACAAATCGGCGTGCCGGTGTACTCCGAAGCACCCGGCAGCAGCAGTCCTCTGGCCGTCTGCCAAAACGGTCTAAAAGAGGCGCGGAAACGCGGCGATATCAAAGTCTTGATTCTCGACACGGCCGGGCGGTTGCACGTCGACGACGAGCTGATGCGCGAGCTGGAACTGATCGATAACAAAGTCCAGCCGCATCAGATCTATTTTGTCTGCGACGCGATGACCGGTCAGGACGCGGTCAACAGTGCGAAAGCGTTCAACGACGCGCTCGAACTCGACGGCGTGATCCTCACGAAGCTGGACGGCGACACACGCGGCGGCGCGGCGCTCAGCATCAAGCAAGTCACCGGCGTGCCGATCAAGTTTATCGGCGTGGGCGAGCAACTCGACAAGCTGGAGCCGTTTCATCCGGACCGCATGGCCGGCCGCATCCTGGGCATGGGCGACATCGTCTCGCTGGTCGAGAAGGCTCAGCAGCAACTCGATGAAAAGGAAATGCAGGAAGCTCAGGCCAAGATGGCCGCCGGTAGCTTCTCGCTGCTGGATTTTCAGAAGTCGATGAAGCAAATCAAAAAACTCGGCCCAATGGGGGAGATCATGAAGATGATCCCCGGTATGGGTGGGATCGCTGAGACGATGGGGAACTTTGGCGACCCGGACAAAGACATGAGCCATATCGACGGGATCATCAACTCGATGACCAACTGGGAGCGTGAACATCCCGACCGGATTGATCGCAGCCGCCGCAACCGCATCGCTCGCGGCAGCGGTTCGGCTCCGGCGGAAGTCAGCAACTTAGTTAAGCAGTTCGAGCAGATGTCTGGCATGATGCAGAAGATGTCGAACATGGGTTTTCTGGAGCGGATGCGAGCCGTTCAAGAACTCTCGCAAGGCGGCATGGGCGTGCCGGGCAAGGACATGCCGCACGAAAAACAGCGGAGCAAACGCGGCCCCACCGACCCGAATGCCGCACGGGATTTGCTCAAGAAGAAACGCAAGGCCGAACGCGAGGCGAAAAAGAAGAATCGCAGGCGGTGACCCAACAAGTTGACACGCTGGTTCCCAAGCTTGGCTTGCGAATCCCTCGCCGAAGCTCTGCTTCGCGAGTGGAATCCGAGCGTCCTGTACCGGAAGCAGAGCTTCTCGAAACGCATTCCCAAGCGGAGCTTGGGAACGAGAACGATGTGCGACTCTGGTCAGAACTTTATTTTTCGAGGCGGCATCGGTTGAGTCCGAAGGCGTTTGCCGCCACACTGTTGCCCTTTCCGCTGGCTCAATTTTGGGTTTGTTGTCTGCTCATTGGGTTTGTCGTCTGTTCACAAGTCGTCTGTTCACAAGGAGTGACGAGTGTCGGTTCGCATTCGAATGACGAGGATCGGTCGCAAGCATCGGCCGTTCTACCGGATCGTGGTGATTGATCGTCAGAAGGCTCGCGAAGGCAAAGCGATTGAAGAGGTCGGACACTACGACCCGATGCTTCGCGACAAAGCGGCTCGTGTGAAGCTCAACCTGGAGCGCATCGCGTATTGGCAATCGGTGGGCGCATTGCCTTCGGATCGCGTGGCCACGCTGATCAAGAAGGTGAAAACCAATCGATTCGGAGCCGAGAAAGGCGCTCCGCCGCTAACTCCGCAAAAGGCTCCGCCGGCACCGGTCGCTCCAGTTGCCGAGGCGACTGAGGCTCCGGCGGAAGGTGGCGAGGCGAGCTAGCGCAAGATTTGAGA
Organism: uncultured Planctomycetaceae bacterium; assembly: GCA_964430385.1. GTDB lineage: Bacteria > Planctomycetota > Planctomycetia > Planctomycetales > Planctomycetaceae > CAYSHJ01. The sequence goes on along the minus strand of CAYSHJ010001031.1, from coordinate 1,699 downwards.
TTTCAGATTTCAGATTTCAAATTTGAAATTTCAGATTTGAGAATTGAAATCAGGAATCATGCCGCATGCGGTTCGACGTCCTCACGCTTTTTCCGGACATCTTTGAAGGTTACCTGCGGCAGAGCATTTTGAAACTTGCGATTCAGCGCGGGCTGGTGCAGGTCAAACTTTGGAATTTCCGCGACTGGGCAAAAGGGAAGAGGAAGTCGGTTGACGACAAGCCGTATGGCGGCGGGCCGGGCATGTTGATCATGTGCCCGCCCGTGTTCGAGTCTGTCGAAGCGGTTCAACAAGACGGTGACCAGCCGGGGCAGTTGATCATGCTCACGCCGCAAGGCCGACCGCTCGATCAAAGGTTCGTGGAAGAACTCGTTCAGCAAGAACGGCTGCTGTTGCTGTGCGGGAGGTACGAAGGGTTCGATGACCGAATCCGACAAGGTTTGCAGCCCCTGGAGGTGTCAGTCGGCGATTTCATCTGCAACGGCGGCGAGGTGCCGGCGATGCTGCTGATCGACACGGTCATTCGATTGATTCCCGGAGTTCTGGGAGACGAAACCAGCAGCAAGTACGATTCGTTTTCGGAGAGCGGACTGCTCGAATACCCGCAATTCACTCGACCTCGTGAATATCGAGGCCTGACGGTTCCGGAGATCCTACTCAACGGCAATCACCAAGAAATCCAACGCTGGCAACGGCAACAAAGTTTAAAACGCACAAGCGAACGTCGCCGCGACCTGCTCCCGCTGGACGCCGTCGACGACAATCAAAAACCTCAAAAACCAACACCGAAACGCCAGCGACGTCCCAGGAGTGCGGAATCATGATCAACAAGCTCATCCATGAAGTCGAACAGAAATACCTGCGCGCTGATCCTTTGAAATTCGAAGTCGGCGACACGGTCGACGTGCATTGCCGAATCTTGGAAGGAACCAAGGAACGCATTCAAGTTTTCACCGGGATCGTGATCGCCCGCCGCGGCAGCGGTACTCGCGAGATGTTCACCGTGCGTCGCATCGTCGCGGGTGAAGGTGTCGAGCGCATCTTTCCGGTGAACTCCCCCAAAATCGCCAAGCTGGAAGTGGTGCGACACGGTCAAGTCCGCCGCGCGAAGCTCTATTATTTGCGGAAGCGTACGGGCAAGGCGACGAAACTGACCGAGCGTCGCGAGAAGGCCACGAAAGTAGTCGTCGAGTAATCGCTCGGAACTTGGTCGCGAGGCCGACGATTCTTGCTGCAAGGCGTCGCGATGCGAGGCCTCTGGAATAAACTTTTTGGCGATCGCGGTGAGCGGGCGGCGGCGAGATTCTTGAAAAAATTGGGCTACCGCATCGTCGCTCGACAGTATGGGACGCCTTGGGGCGAGATCGATTTGATCGCGCTGGACGGTCATTCCTTCGTGTTCGTCGAGGTCAAAACGCGAACGTCAACCGTCGCCGGGCAGCCCTTTGAAGCCGTTGATCGAGTGAAACAGACCAAGCTGACCCGCATGGCGCTCGCGTATCTCAAGAGGCACAAACTCCTGGAACACCCCGCCCGCTTCGATGTCGTTTCGATCGTGTGGCCCGAGGGCGTTCGGAAACCAGAGATCAGGCATATCAAGAATGCGTTTGAAGCCGTCGGACGCTGGCAGATGTTTTCGTAACAGAGGCTTCTTATGAAAATCGGATTGGTCGGTTATCAAGGCGGCGGCAAGAGCACG
>CAYSHJ010001030.1:0-9957 GCA_964430385.1 uncultured Planctomycetaceae bacterium | reverse complement strand
AAGCGTTGGCTCAGTTCGTTTTAGAAAGAGATCATTGATGACGTTCGAACTTCTTTCGCGAATCGGTTCGCCGCGCGACTTACGCAACCTCACGGATGAGCAGCTTCGCCAACTGGCGGCCGAAATCCGCGAGGCACTTTGTTCGGTGTGCGCCGACCGCACCGCTCACTTCGCCAGCAACCTCGGCGTCGTCGAGTTGTGCATCGCGCTGCATCTGGTCTTCGACTTCTCGAAAGACCGTTTGATCTGGGACACCGGACATCAAATCTATCCGCACAAACTGATCACCGGCCGCTTCCAGGAATTCCCCTCGATCCGCCGCAAGGGGGGGTTGATGGGTTATCCGAACCCGGAAGAAAGTCCGCACGACCTATTCATGACCGGACACGCTGGCGCGTCCGTGTCCACGATGCTCGGACTCAAGACAGCCGATGACCTGCTGCACTCCGACGGACGCAAAGCCGTCGCAGTGGTTGGTGACGGAGCGTTGCCGTCGGGCATCGTCTTCGAAGCCTTCAACAACGCGGCCGGACTGAAGAAAGACCTGCTCGTCATTCTCAACGACAACAAGATGGGCATCTGCCCGCGCGTCGGTGGCTTGGCGGAATACCTCGACAAGGCGCGGGTGGCCCCGTTCTACAACGGTCTGAAACGGGACGTGGCTTGGCTGCTGAACAAATTGCCGGTGGTCGGCGAGTCGGTCGAGCACGCGCTGGCGCAGTTCAAAGACGCCGTCAAAGGCTTTCTGCACGGCGGCATGCTGTTCGAGGAAATGGGCTTTCGATACATCGGCCCGGTCGACGGTCACGATCTTTCGGTGCTGCGGCGATACTTGGAAATGGTCAAGGACGTCAAAGGCCCGGTGCTGCTGCACGTCTTCACCGAGAAAGGTCACGGCTTCAAGCCGGCCTGCCAAGACCCGGTGAAGTTTCACTCGCCGTCGCCGTTCACGCGGACCGAGGACGGTGAGATCGTGCCCGTGAAGGCGTCGTCGTCGCGCGCGTACACCAACGCCGTCAGCGACGCGATTCACGCCGCGATGAAACGCGACACGCGCGTCTGCGTGCTGACCGCCGCGATGTGTGCCGGCAACGCCTTGAACAAGATTCGGACCGAAATTCCCGACCGCTTCTTTGACACGGGCATTTGCGAAGGACACGCCGTCGCGTTCGCCGCCGGTATGGCCAAGTCAGGAATGCGGCCGATCGTGGATATTTACAGCACGTTCCTGCAACGTGGCTTCGACCAAATCTTCCAAGAGGTCGCGCTGCAGAATCTCCCGGTCGTGTTTTGTTTGGATCGTGCGGGCCTCGTCGGTCCCGATGGTCCGACGCATCACGGTGCGTTCGACAACACGTACCTTCGAGCGTTTCCCAACATCGTGATTATGTCTCCCGGCGACGAATCCGACGTCGCGCCGATGCTCGACGTCGCACTTAGCCACAACGGCCCGACATCGATCCGCTATCCCAAGGCGAACGTCGCTCGGATCGAACGCCCCGCGACACCGGTCGAACTCGGCAAGGCCGAAATACACGAATGGGGCAGCGACGGCATGTTCATTGCCTTCGGCTCGCTGTTCTCCGACTGCGTCCGAGCCGCCGAACAATTGCGCGCCGACGGTCTCGACGTCGGCGTGGTCAACGCGCGCTTCGCGAAGCCGCTCGACACCGAAACGATTCTGAAAGCGGTCGAAGACTGCGGTTTCGTCATCACCGTCGAAGAAGGTACTCTCTGCGGCGGCTTCGGCTCGGCCGTGCTGGAAGCCGCGAATGATGCCGGCCTCCGCACGGACCACATCAAACGCCTCGGCATCCCCGACCGCTTCATCGAACACGGTGAACGTGATGAGTTGCTGGCCGACATCGGCCTGGATGTCAACGGTTTTGTCGCGGCCGCGCAGGCGATGTCCCTCGGCTCGGTCCCCGCGCCCCTTCGGGGAGAGGGTTAGGTCGAGGGGACGGGACAGGAAGTCAAGCACGGAGGTTCGAGCATGCGAATGAAAACGCTTTGGTTCGGCTGCCTGCTTCTGGGCCTGGGCCTGCGCGTGTCAGTCGCCGCCGACCGCGTTGAGCTCGCGGAACCTGAATCCGACGCGCGTGTCCGTTCCGTCCGCAGCCACGTCACCGTCGCGGGGGAGTTGAAAACCGCCACCGGCGGCGGCAAGACGATTCCGTTGAAGCTCAGCTCCGACGCCGATTATCGGTTTCTCGAACGCCGACTGAGCGGAGTCGGCCGCGACGCCGAAAAGTTGCGCTCCGCGCGGTTGTATCGGCTCGCGAACTCCGACATCGAAGTCGTCGCTACGGACGCTCCGGCCAATGCCACACAGCCCAAGAGATCGAACATTCGGCTGCCTGAAACGAAGTACTTGATCATCGCTCACGGCCGGCGTGAGGGACCGTTTCTCTACAGCCCGTCCGCGGCGTTGACGTTCGATCAACTTGAATTGATCCGCGCGCCGGGCGACAGCTTGGCGCTCCTGGGCCTGTTGCCGCCGGCCGACGTCGCGGTCGGCGACACCTGGAAACCCGATAGCTGGGCGGTGCAAATGCTGACCGGTCTGGAAGCCATGCTCAAAGGCGAGCTGACCTGCAAGCTGGAAGAAACGAACGCCCGTGCGGCTCGCGTGTCGTTCAACGGCAATGCCGAAGGTGCGACGCTGGGCGCGAACGCCTCGGTCGAGATCGCCGGCGAATACTTGTTCGACCGGCAGCGGCAAATGATCGCGCGAGCGCAATTGAAACAGACGGAGAAACGCGCCGTCGGCGCGGTCAGTCCCGGCTTGGAGGTCACGGCCTCCGTCGTCGTCGATCGTTCGTTGGCGGAAGGTACGAGTGAATCTGAATTGCTCAACGATGCCGCCGTGAAAGACATCCCGCTCGAACCGACGACGGAGATGCAGTTTCTCCGTTTCGAAGCATGGGGCATCCGCTTCTATCACGATCGCGGCTGGCATCTGTTTCATCAGACGATGGACGACGGCGTGTTTCGCCTGATGGATCAAGGCAGCCTGATCGCGCAGTGTAACATCAGGCCGGTTCCGGCCGCGGCCGCTGGCAGTCACACTTCCAAAGATCAGTTTCAAGCCGACATCCGGCAAACGCTGGGCAAGAAGTTGAAGTCCATCACGAATGCCGAGCAGCTTCAGCCGCTCAGTCGACAGGATCGTCGATTCCTGCTTCGAGTCACTGTCGACGGTGAAGCGGACGCCACTCCGATGACGTGGTTCTATCACCTGTGTGCATCGCCTGTGGGCCAGCAAATCGCGTTGGTGTTCGCCGTCGAGACGAAGAACCTGGAGAAATTCGCGGATCGCGATTTAAGCATCATCCGGCTGCTGGACTTCCTACCGTCGCGGCCAGCGGTGAAGTGAAATCCGAAGCCCGATTGGTCAGAATCTTCATCGGATTTCGAGTTTCGGGTTTTTCAAGCTTTGAGGTGTCCCATGAAATTGTTCGCATACATCACTGTTCTGCTAGTTCTGTCAGCGGTCGTTCGAGGAGAAGACGCCGTGGTTGAAAACGTCATCTTGGCCATTCACGGCGGTATCGGTCTCGACCAAGCGGAGATGACGCCGGAAGTCGACAAGGCCGTGCGAGCAGAATTGGAGAAAGCTCTGCGCGTCGGATACGCCGAACTGCAAAAGCCGAATGCGACCGGCTTGGACGCCGTCGAAGCAGCCATTCGATTGATGGAAGACTCGCCAACGTTCAACGCCGGCAAGGGAGCGGTCTTCACGCACGACGGACGCAATGAATTGGATTCGTCAATCATGGACGGCAAGACGCTGAAGGCCGGCTCCGTCGCGGGCGTGACGACGATCAAAAATCCCATCTCCGCCGCGCGCGCCGTCATGGAAAAAACAAAACATGTGATGCTCATCAGCCGCGGCGCGGAAGCGTTCGCGAAGGAAGTTGGGCTGGAGATCGTCGATCCGAAATACTTTTGGACGGAAGAGCGTTGGAAGCAACTGCAAAAACAACTCGATGAAGAGAAGAAGCGGTCGCGGTTGAATCAAGGGTCAGGGGTCAGGGGCGAGAAGTCAGAGGTCAGAGGTCAGGAATCAGAGGAAGCAGTTCACGAAACGCAGGGATCGACGACCCGTCTTCCCGGCTTCTCCTTCGGTACCGTCGGAGCTGTCGCGCTCGACAAAGCCGGCAATCTTGCGGCCGGAACGTCGACGGGCGGCATGTCGAACAAACGCTTTGGCCGCGTTGGCGATTCACCGATTATCGGTGCCGGCACGTATGCCGACAACGACGCCTGCGCAATCTCCGCGACTGGGCACGGCGAATACTTCATTCGCTTCGCCGTCGCGCACGACGTTGTCGCGCTGATGAAGTACAAGAGCCTGCCTGTCCACGCGGCCGCCGACGAAGTGATCCGCAAAAAACTCAAAGCCGCCGGCGGCGAGGGAGGCATCATCTGCCTCGACCACAACGGCCGATTCTATCCGTCGTACAACACCGAAGGCATGTATCGCGGCTATATCACGAAAGACGGCCAGTCGCGCGTGATGATTTTTGAGCCAAAGTAGTTGTCGTTCACGCTCGTTCACGCTCGTTCACGCTCGTTCCCAAGCGGAGCTTGGGAACGAGCGTGGATTTCAGCTACGTTGCGACGGCCAACGCGAGCGCAATCTCGCACGCCTCCAAGAAGCTCGGAACGTGCAGCACTTCGTCAGTCGTGTGGATCGCTTGTTGGCCGCAGCCGAGCGTGACAGTCGGCAGACAGTGGACATTCATCCAGTTTGCATCCAGGCCGCCATTGCTGACGCGGGTTTCCGGTTCGAGGCCAACCAGGCGAATCGCTTCGCAAGCGGCGATGACACACGGCTCAGACGTCGCGAGGCGGAACGATTCGTATTTCAGCTCGGAATGGAAGTCGATGCGGCCGTGTTGTCCGCTGTCGGTGCGGACTTGTTTCGCGGCTGTGACGAAGCTGTCTCGAATCGCGTTGACGATCTTGGTGCGGAACTTGGGATCGTGACTGCGCGCCTCGGCCCGCACGTGGACATGCGGCGTCACGACGTTGGTGGCGTCGCCGCCATGCACGAGGCCGACGTTGCTGGTGCCGCGGTGTCTGCCCTTTTCGATCAGTCCGTGCCAACCGTTGGTCGCCAGATCGGCGATGGCGAGGCTGGTCATCGCGATGGCGCTTGCTCCCTGTTCGGGATGCGCGCCGGCGTGAGCGGCAATGCCGAAGACGTCGATGTTGATGTCATCAGCGCCGGTCGCTCCAATCGCGGCGGCAGAAGCGGCTCCGCCGTCCCAGTTGAAACACAGCTTCGGCTGCCCGAGCGATCGGGGACTGACAAAACGTGCTCCCAGCAGGCCGATCTCTTCCTGAACGGGCCAGAAGAATGTCAGCGGCGGGTGCGGTCGTTTGTGTTTTAAAATCGTGAGCAACGTGTGCAGGATCACCGCCGTACCGGCGCGATCGTCCCCGCCGAGTGCGGTCCGGGGATCGGCCGAGCGAATCCAATCGCCGTCGCGCACGGGTTTGGCTCCGACCGCCAGTGGCACCGTGTCGACGTGAGCCATCAATAATCGGCGCGGCCCGCGCCTCGTGCCAGGAAGCTTCACGATCAAATTGCCGACCTCACCGCCGGCCGGACTGCGCTGGTTGACGTCGTCGACCGTGATCCGCGCTTCGGGTACGCCGGCTGAAAGCAGCCGCTGGCGAATGCACTCGACGACACGACCTTCCTGTGTGCTCTTGCCGGGAATCGCGATCAGGTCAGTGACGAGTTGAACTGCCGCCTCGCGATCGAAGTCGACAGGCGGAAGTGACATTGGGGTTCGTGACAACATGAGCAATCCGTGGCTGATAAAGGCGAACGGCAGGACGTAATCTCCCGCCACCGAGCTTGCCTCGGTGGTTCCCGCGCTTTTGCACTACGGTGACGGTAGCGCAGAAGCGCGGGAACCACCCCGACAAGCGGGGTGGCGTTGGGTACGTTTTCTCTTGCCGTTCGCCTAAAGACTCGGGCTGGAAGTCGGAACGAGTTTTAATGTTTCGCCGGTGTCTTCGCGAACCACGGTGGATTGCATTTCCGACGCCGCGGCGTGTTGCTGGAAGCTCAGCAAAGTCGGCTCAGCACGGACGACATTCGCCAGTTGTTGGACTCCGAGTTCGCTCGCTTGCCCTCCGCGAAAGCGAAGAAATGACGCCCGTGTTTCAATTCCAGAATGTGGTGAAGCGTTTTGGCAGCCAAAACGTGCTCGACGGGCTCACGCTGCACGGCGAACCCGATGCGATCCGCAAGGCGGCCTCGCAGACCGGCAAGTACTCGCTGGCGAGCAAGTATTCGTCCAAACCGCTCTATTTCCTGATCCCGCCGTTTTGAGCGTGGGGAGGTTGAGCGTGGCAATCGGGGTGACAGGATTTGAACCTGCGACTTCTTGCTCCCAAAGCAAGCGCTCTAGCCAGGCTGAGCTACACCCCGCACGTCGGGCGGGCAGTCTAGGTCTGCTCCGCCGGGACGTCAACGAGCGGTTTCACTGGAACCGCGTGTCCCGTCGCCGCAAGCAGCCAGCTTGCGGACTTGGCAATGATCGCTCATTCGCAAGCTGGCAGCTTGCGACTACGCCGCGCGACGCAGCATTCGCAGAATACGTTCGAAGTCGTCGTTCGACGGAAACGTGATCACGACCTGGCCGGACTCTTTCCCCTTCAGCTTGATCTCGACGGGCAGACCGAGCAGATCGCGAAGCTGTCCTTGGAGCGACAAGACGTGTTGCGTCGGTTGCGGTTTCGACGTCGCATCGGACGTCTTGTCGAAGGGCACGGTCGAGCCGTTTGAGTTCGCCGCCGCGAGCGTCTCGCGTACGGCAGCCTCGGTCGCGCGAACCGAAAGTGAGTCCGACATGATTCGCTGGCAGAGGACAATCTGGTCGGACTCGGTCAGTGATAACAACGCTCGTGCATGGCCGGCGCTAATCTTGTCGGAACGGAGCGATTGCTTGACCGGCTCGGCCAGTTCCAGCAGCCGCAGCATGTTCGACACGGTCGAGCGATCAAGGCTCAGTTGCTTTGCCAGCTCTTCGATCGAGCGGCCGAACCGCTGCAAGTAGTCCTGAAACGCCTGTGCCTTTTCCAGAACATGCAGGTCTTTCCGTTTGAGATTCTCTTCGAGAGCAACCTCGCAAACTTGTTGATCGTCGAGTTCGAGCACTCGACAGGGCACAGTCGCCAAGCCGGCTTGTTGGGCCGCCAGCATCCGCCGCTCGCCCGCGATCAACTGCCAGCCACCGTTCGGCAGCGCGCGAACCAGCAACGGTTGAAGCACGCCGTGTTGCTGAATGCTCTCGCTGAGTTCTTTAAGTGCCGCGTCATCGAACTCGGTGCGCGGTTGAAACGGGTTTGGTTCGATGGTCTTGATCGGAACCTGTCGAAGATCACCCGCCGCGGACGGGGTCGACGAATCAACTGCCGAGATCGTCGCCGGCTCATCGTCCGGGCCTCCCAGCAAAGCGTTCAATCCGCGGCCCAGCCGTTTGCGAATTTGAGTTCGATCTTCCGCTTGATCCATGGTCGACTTCCGTACGATTCGGAGACTGAGGAAGCACAGGAAACACAATTGGGCGAGTTCTGCAGGTTCTCTTCGACAATTCACCTGCCGCGAGTTGTGCGGCGCGCATGCAGAGTGTCAGGGTCTGTGTAGAAGCTACGTCCGCCACTTCCTCGTTCCACGTGAAACGGGGTAAGAGACACTCGACTTTGCGTTCCACGTGAAACACCACGGACGAACTACGCGCGACGTGGAATGGCAGCTAAGGACCGAAAACTTACAACAAGTCTTCACTTCACCCGGAACAGCCGCACTTCCAACTTCGCGCGTTCGGCGGTGAGTTCCGCGGGCGGCACTTGGTCGAGCAGCACGAAATCGCTCGCGGCATACGGCCACCTTTGGACCAGTTCCAGCCGATCCGCAGACTTCGCGAACGCGTCGTGAAAGTCGGTCATTCGATCGGCGTGCGGCCCCGTCACGAGAAATATCGGGAGGTTCTCAGCAGGGAGCGTGGGATTTGCGAACCTCAGGTCGCCGACCGGGCCGACGGCGAGATCGGCGGCGGGCAGATGAAAGAACAGTCCCGGCTCGGCGAACACATACACGATCGCTCGCTTGCCACCGACTTCACGAGCACCACGCAGCGAGACTTCCCGACGAATCGCCTTCTGAACTTGCTGAGCCAAGTTGGCGAGCGCGGTTCGCGACTGCCATCCGGACAACCAAAGGTTCTCTCGTGGCAACGGCACGTCCACGAATTGGGGGACCGTCGCCGAAACCAGCAGCACGACAGACCAGATTACACCACGGATCTTTCGCGGAAGGATACTCAGGTTCTCGAAGCGCGAGGCACCAAAGAAAAGCCAAGCCAGTCCGAGCCAAGCCGCCATCATCCACGGGAAAACCAGACGCGGGTACGGGTGATAAAGTGGAGTGGTCAGTGTCAGCCCCACCAACCAGGTCGCCAGCAGCCACTCGGACTGACTGCGGCGGAAACCTGCGGGAACCGGTGGCGCGGGTGGCTGGTGGGCGTCGCGCCCGAACCAGATTCGCGAGTGACGCGGCGAATTATCGATCAGCACCAGCACCAATACCGCAATGAGCGACGAGCCCGTCGCGCCGCGTACGCCGAAGAGCTGACATTCCAAATGTCGAACGAAGCCCTCCCGCCAGCCGGCAAAGCCCACAAAATATTGTCGATGGTTCTGGGCAATCTCGGCATACCCGTGAGGCAGGGACCACCAGTACGGACTCCACGCAGCGAGTGCGATAACGGCGGCGAGGCCCCACAAAAACAGGCGACGGCCGAAGCGCCGTTCGTCGCGCGGGGTGAAGAGCGACCAAGCCGCAAGGCCGCTGAGGCTGATCGCCAACGGCAGCCAGCCGTTATACTTGGTCCACCACGCTAGGCCGGTGACCACTCCTGCGATCACAGCGCGTGCGGGATTGAGCGTCCGGAATGCGTTTTCAAAGAAAAAAACCGCCAGCAGGAGCCAGAAGCCAAGTGTGACGTCCGTCAGTGCCGAGCGGCTGAAAAGGATGTGATAGTCACTCAATGCGGCCAACGTTGCGGCGGCCAATCCGGCGGCTGGTCCGAACCAGCTTCGGCCGACCCACCACAGCAGCGGGATCGTCAACGTGCCAAAAACCAGCGACGGCAACATCGGCACCCAGTTGGCTGTCCCGAACGCGATGATCGACCACTCGATCAATGCCGGCTGCAGCGACGGTGCGTAAAGCTGCCAATCCGGATACCGATACCCGGCATCCGGGCACAACAGGTTCGAGGCGTAAACACCCTCGTCAAAATGTTCGACAGCCATGCGGCTTGGAAACGCAACCCGCAACCCGGCGGCGATCAGGCAAAGCACCAGTACCGCGATCAACTCGACCCGGCCATGCGGCAACGAATCCGGCGCGGGAACGGGCGTGTCGTGGCTAATCGTCGAGCGATTCATCAGTCGGGCCGCCAACAGGTGAGCGAAGCTGTACGACGGATGATATCGCTCGGACATCTGCGAACCATCTCGTCGAGAAGGTCAGCGTCGTTGATCGACTTCTTTTGGGGCGTCCGCATCATCGATGTGAACATAAGATCAGAACATATCGACACGGATTGCGACCTGTGGATGGTCTTGTGGCCGGCCTGCAAAATCCAATTCGTGCCTATGTTAGGTCTGATTGGCTCGCCGCGTGGAATCGGATTGGCTGGTGCGATCGGGTGGCCACGAGTTTGTGGTTCGATTCGCGAAGCTGTCAAAGGACTTAAAGGACGACCCAACGGACTGTCGAAGATAGTAGTCAGACAGTTGGCGACGGAACGATTCACCGAGCCGCGTGAAGCGATTGTCACGTGGGTCTTGAAACGAACGCCGACACAAGGGGGGGCAAGTCGCTTGGGATTTCTATCCCGCCGCGACCGGCCGTAGGCGATGACGGAT
>CAYSHJ010001029.1:0-1959 GCA_964430385.1 uncultured Planctomycetaceae bacterium | reverse complement strand
GGGGAAACCCAAAGGCCGGCGACTTCGGCTACAAAGCACGATACAGCGCTATAGTTCTAAAAGCGGTGCGGTCCCTCTCCTGCGCCGAAATCCTTGCTTTCGCGAATCACATTGAAAAAATCCGCCGTTGACCCCCTCTTGAAAAAGAGCGGCGTCCTTCCTTTGGTATGGGTATAGGAGACCAACCAACGGAAAGGACGCCACATGAATTACTCTATTTACATTGTCGGTCTGCTGGTACCCCTGCTTCCGCGCAACACTGCCAAAGGCCAGGCTTCTTCCAAATCTCTTGAGCAAAAGCTCGCCGAGATCTGCGAGAAACTTCAACAAACCGTCAGCCAACACGGCCAGGATTTCCTCAGCCAGCCGGTCACGCCCGAGCGCAGCTTCGCGTTGGAGCACCAGTTTGCGGAGGTGCTCCGTGAGGCGGGTCGTCAAATGGTGCAAGTGATTTTCAATCGGGTCGAGCCGGCCGTCGAGGCGTTGCCCAAACATGTCCATTTCGAAGCCAGCCAGTACACTCGCCTCAACAAGAAGACACCGCAAAACGTCTGGACGCGGTTCGGCCAAATCCGTCTGCATCGCGTCGGCTATCGGCCCACCGACAAGACGGGCGATGCCACGGTCTTCCCGGCGGCGCTGGCTCTGGGCTTGATGCACGGCGCCTCGCCGGCGCTGGCCGAACGTGCGGCCGGGCTCATGAGTGACGCGGGCATGAATCAGCGGACGGTGCTGCGACATCTGAAGCAGGATCATGGCGTCGGTTGGGGTGTCAAGAAACTGCGTCAGGTGACAGCGTTGCTCTCCGAAGAGATGGCCGAGCAGCGGCACGAGGTGCAGGTCGTGAAACTGCTGGAACTGCTGGACGCGGCCACGGCTTCCAAGGGGAAACACAAGCCGGTGCTGAGCGTGGGGCGTGATGGCATCACCTTGGGTTTGCGGATTGCTGCGGGCACCATCAGCGAGGTGGCGACCTGCGGCACCGTGACGGTGCTGGATCGCCGCGGCCAACGTTTGGGCACGGTGTACCTGGCCCATGTTCCGGAGTTTGGCCAAGGAACGATGAGCCACCAGCTCACGCGCCTGGTGACGGACGTGCTCAAGCGTTGGGAGGGCACGCTGCCGCATCTGAGTTATGTCACCGACTCGGGTGACAACGAGACGGCGTATTATGAAAAGGTGCTGTCACGGATGAAGCATCCGCGGACGGGCGCCAAACTGGAGTGGACACGTGTCGCGGACTACTATCACGCCAGCGAACGGCTGTGGACGATGGCGGAGTTGCTGTTCGGCAAAGGCAAACGCGTGACCTCGTGGGTGCGGAAGATGCAGAAATGGCTGCTGAAGCCGAGCGGGGCCTACCGCGTGCTGCACTCGGCGGCGGCGCTGCGGAGCCAGCAGCAACTGCGCGGTAAGAAGCTAAAGGACTTTAAGCGGGCGTATAATTATCTGCGCGATCGGCTGCCCTACCTGCGCTACGCGGATTATCGCAAGCTAGGGATACCCCTGGGGAGCGGAGTGACGGAAGCAGGCTGCAAGACGGTGTACACGCAGCGCCTAAAACTGAGCGGCATGCGTTGGAAGAAAGCGGGAGCCCAGCGTATCCTGAATCTGCGTGTCTTGCGTTTGAGCGGCGTTTGGGACCAAGCGTATGCCCGCGTCCTGCAAGGAATCAAGCAACCGCAAGTGTGGATTCAGGCTGCCAAAGCGAAGTCGAAGGCGAAAAAAGCTGCATAATTGGCGCAGCTGCAAGACCGCACCCGACTAGAATGGCAGTTGCTTGAGTGGTTTCCCGGCAATCACAGTCGTCAGCACGCCGCCCTCCTGATTTACCTCAATGACCTGGTGGAATGCTCCAAGCCGCCCTCGGAAGAAGGGGACGAACAGTTTATGGCCTTGCAAAATAAAATCCGAGAGCAACCCTCCTTGGTGCGTGCCCTGGTCCCGGCCACCGGAGTA
>CAYSHJ010001028.1:0-2001 GCA_964430385.1 uncultured Planctomycetaceae bacterium | reverse complement strand
GGCCGAGGGCGGCCATCCTACGACTCGAAATCCCAGCCGGCTTGTTGCCAGGACGGGTCGATCCAGCGGAACCACGCGGACTGGGGCAGTCCCGCTTGAGCCGGATTGCGTCCGATGTATTGAATGACTCGGTGCAGGTGCTCGGTGTCGTGGATAATGCGATCGTAGGATTCTTGTTGCCACAAGTCGCCGGGGAGTTGGAACTCGGCGGTGATGTGCCGGGCGGTCACCGATTTCATGCCGCCGACCAGGTCTTCCAAGTCATGCCCGTCGAAGGGGCGGATCACCAGATGACAGTGATTCGGCATGATCACCCAACAGGCGAGGTGATACCGCTCGTTCTGAAAGTGATGCAGCCGGTCACGCAGGTCGTTGGCCCAGCGTGGCTCGCGGAAGTAACACGCGCCGTGACCTTGGTCCAGCCAAGCTTCGGTGCGGCGAGTGACCTCGCGAGCGTAGTCTTCCCAGTCTTTCTCGGAGCGCGGTTCGGGATGCTCGTGTTCCCACCACGCGCGGAGATTTCGGATTTCTATGAGCTTCGCTTCGGGCAAGGAATCAGCCAGCCGAAACGTGACGAAGTAATTGGCTCCGTCCTGCCGCCAGTGAGGCAAGTGCCGCGTGTAAATTCGGACGCGCTGGTTCGGGTCCAACCCACGAAACCCCGGCGGTGCCGACGGCAGCTCCAGCATGATGACCTCGTCGGCAAGTAGGATGGCCGCCCTCGGCCGTCCGCATTTGAAAACGAAGAGATGCGAACCGCAAGACGGCCGAGGGCGGCCATCCTACACGATTCCCCAGCGAGGACCGACTGCTCTGCGAAGACGCGTGACTCTCCGGCGAGGAAGTCTTGCCGGGATTTGAATGCCGAGTCGCCGAAATCTTGGCGTAGGGCCGGCTCCTGCCGGCTTTGTTGATTGATGTTGCCTACAAATGTCTGCGTCGTAACGTCACGTCACTCCGCAGAACCTATGATAACTTTGTGTTATGCGGTAGTTGACCGGTACAGCTCGCAATGCTACCCTTCGCAACATGAACGACACAGACTTTCAAAAGATGGTTGATCATGCCAAGCGAATTCGCGACGCTGCAATCGCGAAAGCCCAGCAAGAATACAACCAAACGATCGAGGCGATTGAGCGAGTGCGAAAACTGCCGTTGCAAGCTGAAAATACCGCACTCGCTGCTTACTCTGGAGTTGGGCCTCGACGGTCGTCGCGACCAACGACAAAGGTGGATTTGATTCGATCGACTTTTCCAGAACGCAATGTTCAATTCACGGTGCGAGATGTTCAGACGAGGTTAGACGAACTTTATCCCGATCACGGGATTCCTATCGAGATTCTTTACGCAGTGCTCAACCGGCTTGAAAAGCAAACGGGAGAGATTGTTCGCGTTGAAAAAGGCGGCGGTAGTCGGGCAAGTGTGTACGTTGTGGTTGGTTCTGATGAGACGGCCGATCGGACGAAACTCGCCGAGATGAACCGGGTCGAACTTGCCGAGCACATCTTGCGTCAATCGGATGACGCACTTACTCCTGCGGAAATGATCGATCGGATGAAGGCGGAAGGATTCAATCCGTCGACGTCCCACTCTGCAGCTATGAATCAACTGCGACATTCGATGCGGCGTAGGTCAGAGGTTTTTCAGCCTGTAGGCGTCGATCACTGGAAAGTTAGAGCAAAGCGAAAGAAGTCATGAACAACGGATTGACCGGTTCACCGTCACGTGCCGAAGTCTATTGGAACGAGGTCTTGAGGATGCTTGAAACTTCGCAAGTCGCGATCATCATCATGGCCGTTGCAGTCTTAGCAGTTGTGTATCTCGCCATCCGCAGCCGCTATGGGTGCAACTTGCGGATCGGGCTGCGTGGCGTTGAATTGGACCTTCGGCCACCGACAACATCCCCAAGAAAGCCGGCAAACGCCGCGACCTCGCACGGTGCCGACCAATTGAATCCAACTCCAACTGACGAAGCGACTCCTGTGGGAGCACCAACGAGTC
>CAYSHJ010001027.1:0-9086 GCA_964430385.1 uncultured Planctomycetaceae bacterium | reverse complement strand
ACAAGGTGAACATCTCCCAGCCGGGCCTTTGCTCCCTTCTTGTCAGTCAATTTGAGGTGAACGTCTTGAGGTTCTTTCAGTTGGCACAGAACCAAATTCACCTTTTCGCCGGGAAGCTCAGCCCGAAACCGCGTGACGTTTGCTGGGACGGAAGTCACCAATTCCGGAACTCCGTCATAGCCAATGCCAATCAGAGTCCCCGGAGCGACGATCCCCAGCGGGACTTCCTGTTCCTTGGGCGTGTGCCGGTAGTACTTGCCGACACGAGCGGTGATCTTCACCAATGTGCGCACCAATTCTTCGCTGCCGTCCACTCGCGTGAAGCTGCCTTTGGTGGCTGTCGCCATCTGCGACAACAGCTTTGCGGCGTTTGATTCTCGCTCGCAGCCCACGGCGATCGTGTGCAGCTTCGCCGGACAATTCGATTTGACGAACCGCAGTACGTCATCGGGCGGATTGGACGGTTCCCCATCGCTGAGAAAGATCAATGAGCCACCACGGTCCAGCGGTGTCGCCCGCAATGCCTTCAAGTAGTCCGTATTTCCGGAAGCCTGAAGCCCATCAATCCATCGCCAAGCTTGCTCCCGTTCATCCGCGTTCTTCAGAGAAAACCGAGGACTCGCTTTGGCCTCGTGATTGAAGGCCACGATCTGAACCGTGGTCTCTTCGTCGAGCATGGCGACGGCCAGCTTCGCGCCTTCCTTCGCGGCTTGCAGCTTCGGACCTTGCATCGAATTCGACACGTCTACGATGAGCGTGACGCGGGACTCAGCGTGTTCGCCGCTCGCGATGTTGCAATACGGAAGCAGCGCGCCGATGAATGCCAAGCAGAATGTCAGAAGTAATCGGTGTGACATGATGGTCTCCTTCGTGAAAGCGGTGTTGGTCTTCGTACTCGCAGCAGCGTTGGCCACAGCATTCAGTGCTACAGAATGAAACAAAGCTCCAACCACACCCAAGCGGCTAGCGTCTTGTTGACGAGCCGGGCTTTCTTGAGCATGGGTGCTGCGAGTTATCGAGCAATGTCGCTGACCGATCACTGACACGGGGCTGACACGGCCCTGACAGCGTCCAAATGACTCGACGCGGAAGCCGACTCCCAATACTGCTCGATGGGCAACACGCCTTGGTCGAACGCGCGGAATGTCACCGAGATGCGACGGCCGGCGTAACTGGCTCGCTTCGGGACGGAATGCTTCCAAACCTGATTGGTGTCATAAGGCAGTACGAAGACAGTACCGGGAACTGCCGCGAAATCCCGCACTGGTTGGTCAGAATCTTTGCCGGGCGTTAGTCGAAACATCCGAGTTTCGCCGAAAGACACTGTGACGATGGGGGCTCCAATCACCAGACCCTTCGTACTGTCGTGATGCGGACCGATGTAGCTTGCAGCCCCTTCGTACCAATTAGTCAAAAGTCCGTTCATTCGCGGATCAACGCGGTCGCGAACCCAGTGAAGCAGTGGTGCCAATGAGTTGGAAACCGGTAAAGCGTTATTGCGACTTCCGGTATAGGAGTAATTTGCTCCGGACGCCTGTTGGAAGCGTGGCGTCTCGACCACCTTGTTGAACATTTTGACGAGATGCCGCTCCGTCGGGTGTCGTTTCCATTCCTCGGCAAAACGGTTGTCATCCCACAGGAGTTCATCGGGCAATTGGCCGACGAGGAAGGAAAGGCCGTTCCCCAAGTCGTGGCGAATCCAGTCAGGTTGGTTGCGGTTCATCGTCATTTCAGCCACTCCTAGTTTTGAACGGTTTGGAATGCTTTCGTTGGTGAGGCGGATATCTGCGATGGCAGACGATATTCCGCGACCGATGACATAGCTCTGACCTACTGCTGACTCTCTGAGTCTGCATCCAAAAGGGCGAGGGCAAGCCTCTCTGAAATGTGGTCGGGAACCAATTCCATCAGATCGCTGCTAATCTCAATCTGCTCTGGTGCCAGAGCGAGTCGATAGGTGGATCTACCGTTGTGCCGAATCAACGCCTTTCCCACGTCCGCGCCGAGAGCGTTGTCGAAATCGCGGCGCGTTCGACTGATCGTTTGATGCAACACGGGTTTGTCCCCGCCCTCTATGAAGTCCCGCGGAGCGGTGTAGCCATTTGTCCGAGTCAACCGGCAGCGCACCAACTCAAGCAGGGCAATGAATCGGTTCAACGGCAAACGCACGAGGCAATCGTCCAACCACACGAAGTACCGGTTGTCTTCGATTTCGGCTGTGATCCTCAGCCGCGCATCGGAAAGTAGTTGCTCGTGCGACATCATTGTTCCCCAAGGAAGCGAAGTGAAAAAAACGGTGAAGTTGAAAGCAAACTGAATCTGGAACCGACTGCCGATGGTTGCGGGGCGTCTCACACCCGTTTACAGCGGGGCCATCGCTGTAAACGGAACGCCTTCCGATGGAATCTCGGATTCTTGTAAGTCGTTACGACCGTCCCCTCGCGGCCACAGACGACGTGCAGCCCATTGAGGTCCGAGAGATCCACGACCTCCGCGTGTCTCTCGATCTCGCGCCGCCCAATGACGAAGATCACAGCGTCTCGCGTTTGGAACTCGCGACCAAATGCCAGCCCGGCGTCGATGGCATCCGTTGGAATGCGTCGCTGTTGCATCCTGGTGGTTGCGTGGCGAGTCAAAAGCAGCATTGATGTGGGCATGATTCGCTTCCGCGTGAAATTGATCTGTCCCTCATTGACCTCGCTCAACCAATTGGTCGCCCTCGTGGGGCGAATTCGTGAGAATCTGGTGAGAATTCCAAATTGCTCGGTCGCCGAGTCGTTCGCTGCGACTCATGGAGACTGACAATCAGATGCAACTGCTTGCGCTGAAAAGGAATTTGGAATAGACTGCTTTGATGAAAGCACCGTCTTCAGCGGCACCTGGATTGCCCGATTTGTTCCGCCATTACGAGTTGGGAGAGGCTCCGCAGTTCGTTCATGGGGTTCCCCCGCGTCCAGCGGATGCTGGGCAAATCCGAGCATTACATTCCGGCACGCTTTCGCCGGAATTGGCGGATGAAGTCGAAGACTTGATCGCATTGTTCCGTGAGTGGCACGATGCGGAGCGACTAGAGTTGATCGAACTCGCGAGGAAGACAGGTACGGAGTCATGTGAGGACTTGGGGCGCGAAGCTGCGAAAGACGTCGGATCAGGGAGCACTCAGTGACCACACCAGAGGAGCAAACGCTGCAAGATGTCTGTGACGAAGTGCATCGCCGAATCGAAGAGGGCGCAGTTTGGGGCCGGCCGTTGAATGATTTCGTCGTGTCCCAACCGGCTGTCGTGAGAGAGGCCGAGCGTCAAGCGAAAAAGCGGTGTTGGATTGATCCAACCATCTCGGTCACTGATCTGTCCCGCGACTTGCTAACCGTGGCGTGGAAGCGTTTGCCGCATCTCAAAGTGACTGACGTCGGCGTTTGCGTTCGAGAATTCATCTTCTTTATGAAGCAATGCCTGTGGCATCTGCCACAATCTCAGGACGCCCGCAAAGCGAAAAAACGTGAGGCCGCTGGAGGCAAGGCCGTTTTCTTCGCTGGTGACGAGGAAGTTGCGAGCGAGCCTGATCCTGAAGCTGAACAGTTCTCGAAGGAATGCGAGCATGGTCTGCTTTCCCTATTGATTGCTGCTTGTCGCACCCTGAAGCCCCCGCGAAACGAAATCACGAGATTGATCATGGATCATGGAATGTCACAAAAGGAAGTGGCACAAGAGTGCGGTCTCGCGGAGAGCACTGTTTCCAAGTATGTTCAAGAATCGATTCCGCGCTTGCTGGATTTGATTTCCAACTGGCGACTCGGCTTCGGGGAGATGGTCGATGAGCAATGACATCACCAAACTGATGCAAGACCTCGGCCTCTCCGGGCAACCTCGCTTCGTCGATCACGCACCGCCTCGCGTTCCGGACTTGGAACAAATTCGCGCGTTGCACGCCGGAACGCTTTCGCCGGAGTTGGCGGATGAAGTCGAAGACTTGATTGCATTGTTCCGTGAGTGGCACGATGCGGAGAGACAAGTGCTAATTGAGAATTTGGCAGCATTTCGCGAACGAGTGCCCGAAGGCACTCTTGCTGTAAAATCGGCCGACGTGACTACCGGCACACATCCGTCAGCCCCAGCGAAAACTCAGCATTGGTCTCATCGTACCTTCGTGAAACCAGTGGCTATCGCAGCGGCATTTCTGCTCGCGGCCACGGTGTTTCTGTTCGTCAGACATATTGGCAGTCATCGGTTTGTTGCCGAATTGGATGACGGCTCACACCACATCGCATTGCTCGCAAACGGGCAGCTCAGAGGGCTACCGTCGGTCAATGAGTCGTTGCTTCAAGAGGTCAAGAACGCCCTAACGAACAAACGAGTTCGCGTCCTGGGTGCGTTGCCGAAGCTGACCGGAGCTCGCGCGGACTTTCCTCCGCATTCGATCTCACCGCTCATCCGACCTTATCAAACGGTCGTTGCCGAAGATCTCCCACTGTTTGCTTGGAGGATGCCGCCTGACAGCACTGCCTACATCGTTTCCATCTATGATTCCAACTCGAAACTCGCGCTGCAAAGTGAGCCGCTTTTGGAGCCGAAGTGGACACCGACAACGCCCTTGATGCGCGGCGAGACGTACTCATGGGAAGTGAGTGCGACCGTTCGCGGTAAAGCCATGATCGCCCCTCCAGCGAAAGAACTTCGCCCAGCGTTTCGAGTGCTGGAAGCCGAGAAGCTATCTTTTCTCAAAACGGCTGAACGAGAGTCGGCTGGCAGCCACATTGTGTTGGGAGTGCTCTTTGCAAACGAAGGACTCCTGGACGAAGCAGAGACGGAATTCAAGGCGCTCATCAAAGAGAATCCCACCTCGCCGTTGGCCAAGGAACTTCTCGACGGAGTCCGCAAGCTTCGTAAATGATCACTCACTCTTAACAGTCAGGCTCGGCGATGTCCTTCGTTCGTTCGGCGACCGCAATCTTTCTGATCGGTTTCCTCAGCCTCACGTTGGGTGGTTGCGATCGCGGAAATCAATCATTTCCGCCAAACACTCAGACCGTCGGCGCATCGCCGAAGACGGATGACGACCCGGCAGAGTCGTCGTCACAACCAGACACCAGCGGGTGGGGGCCACAACTGGAGGCGACAGGTTATGACCGCGTCTTCTCGATTATCGTTGGTATCGACGAATACTCTGCCGAAGAGTCTGACCTCGACCCACTTCAATTTGCCGTCAACGATGCGAGGGAGCTTCGCGATGTGCTTCAGCAGGAATTCGGATTCGCCAGTGAGAATTGCAAGTTTCTGACGAACAAGACCGCAACAAAGGCAGCGCTCATTGAGGCGTTGCAAATTTGGTTGCCCGGCCAAAAGCTGACTGCGAACGACGCCTTGCTGGTCTTTTTTGCTGGACATGGACTGATTGATCTGCGGACGAATGCCGGCGACGGTTATCTCGCCACCGTGGATTCGCGACGTGCTGATTTTGAACGAAGCTGTCTGCCGGTGTCATGGCTGGCCGAGCGTCTGAAAGAACTACCTTGCGGACACAAACTGTTGATCCTGGATAGCTGCTACTCCGGTAGCTTGTTTCAGCAAAGGGTTGCGACCGCTCCCAACACTGCGGCATCGGAACAATCGATTGCGGTTCAGTCTCGCAGCGCCCCGGCCAAACAATCGTTTTCCCACGATGGGCCCAAAAAAGCGAGCGCTACCAACGATCAGTTCAACTACTATTTTGCCCAGCCGTGTTTTGTTGGCATGTCAGCGGGACGCATCACTCCAGTTGCTGATGGGCTTGGTGCTAATCGGCATTCCGTGTTCACTGAGGCTCTGATCCAGGAATTACGAAATCGGGCGGATAGCGGGCGTTCCGATCAATCATTCACATTCCGGGATCTCGCCGCACGGACAGAAACTCGAGTTCGTGAGAAACCCGGAAGTCAGCAAATTCCTGATTGGGGACAGCTCGTGCCTGGTGATGGTGATTTTATCTTCAAGCCAACATTACATCGGCTAACTCCGACTCAAGCAGCACGCCGAAAAGCCTACGCGCACGATATTAAACTCGCGGCTGATGCACTTGAGCACGGTGATTGTGGATTAGTTCGAGAGTTACTCGCAAGATATCCAAGACCGTCAGAGGCAGACGATTACCGCGGATTTGAATGGTATTATCTTTGGCGTGAGTGCCACCGTGAAGCCCAAGTAATCACAGGTCATAAGGCCCCAGTTGGCTGTATCGCCTTCACACCCGATAGCCGGACCTTGGTCAGCGCAGGGTGCGGAGAGATTCATTTGTGGGACGTTCGCACCGCGACCGAATTGCCACGACTAAATTACAAGATTCCATTCAGAACTCCTCCTGAGCCAGTTTCGATTCCATCTTCTGACGATTTGCAGTCATCTGATCCCACTATCAACACTGTGATCAAGAAACTTCAGAAGATGGCCGACGGGTTGGCGAGCTTTCCCGACAACATTCCCCACACGATTTTGGCGATCGCAATCTCGCAAAATGGAAATCAATTGGCAACCGCCTGCGACGATCAAACGATCCATGTCTGGGATCTGCCGTCGCGAGAATCAGCCGCCACCTTCAAGGGGCATACCGAACCTGTATGGTCCTTATCATTCGCTCCGGATGGCGCGACGCTGGTTAGCGGAAGCGAAGACACGTTCGTGAAGATCTGGGACGTGCCTCAAAAGAAAGAATTGCGAACACTCCCCGCACCTTGGGCTGTTTTGTGGGGTGACGGCCATTTTGACAAAGTGAATGCAGTCGCGTTTTCTCCCAATGGCAATTTGCTTACGTCGTGTGGGAACGATGGAACTCTCCGGTTTTGGGATCCGAAGAGTGGCAAGGAGACGGCAAGACTTGAATTGGGGCGTTTTGTGATTTGGATCGCATTCTCGCCCGATGGTGAGCGCATCGCCGTGCTCACCGCCACCAAGGGAGTCGGAACACTGAAGGTGTTAGATGTTAAGACCAAAAAGCTCCTTTCAAGTATTGAAGACAATGTGGAGCTTAGCTTCTCAGGCGCGTTTTCTCCGGACGGAACGATGATCGCGGCAGCGGCAACCGGCAACGCCGCAGCGCTGTGGGACATCAAGACTGGGAAAATCAAACGCCTCTTTAGAGGCCATACGGATAAAATAAGTAGCGTGTCGATTTCACCATCGGGAGAGATATTGGCAACTTGCAGCTCCGATCGAACCGTACGCCTTTGGAAATTGGATGACGAAGAGGACTTTCCGAGATCGACGCAGATCGGTGGAGTCCGCAGAGTCGACGCGGCGAGTTCCACAAGTAATCGAGTTAGGTCAGTCGCTGTATCTCCGAACGGACAATCTGTGGCAACGACGTCTGATGCCGGTTTTCAGTTATGGGATGTGGCCACTCAAAAGCCAATTGTCAAACCAGACGATTCGAACTTCATCTTCGCTCCACGTGCTCTTGCATTCTCTCCTGGTGGAGAAGTCGTGGTTGGTGTTGACGAATTTGAGACCCGGATATTCGACGTGGATTCCGGACGAATGGTTGCGGCACTTCCGTTTGATTCTAATTCTGTATTAGCACGGAATGTGATGGCGTTTACAAAGGACGGAAGGCAATTGGCCGTGATTGGCGACGTAAAAACTCGCGGAGTGACACTTTGGGACACGCAGTCTTGGAAAAAACAACTCTCGTTAGCCCAAAGCGAATCGAATCTAGTCTTCGTCTCATTCACTCCAGACGGCCAGAGCGTTGTGACTGCCTCTACTGACGGGTTCGTGAAATTATGGGACAAGCGCTCTGGTGCATTCACCAGTGAAATCCATTGGGAACCATCTCGAAATGGCATCATGACCGCGGCGCTCGCGCCCGATGGGAGTCGATTAGCTCTTGCAGACTCGAGTTCCATGATCACAATATGGAACATCTCATCACAAGAACAGGAACATACCTTTGGTGGTCATAGCAAAGGGCTGGAGTTCTTAGAATTCTCACCGGATTCCAAGACGCTATTGTCGTGTGCATGCGAATATGGAAGCCGGTCGGGGGAAATGATCCTGTGGCAGGTCGAGACCGGTGATGAGATTTTGCGATTGCGTGACCATGAGTCGGCAATTACTTGCCTAGGATTTTCAAGTCAAACCCAACTCTTGGCGACCGGCAGCGATGTCGGGACCGTGAAATTCTGGAGGGGCACCTCGGATAGCGAGCCCTTGGCTCGGTGACTCACTCAGAGACGGTCTTCGGATCGGGGTCGAGGATCCGTCGAGACATCGCGAACATCGTCTCAGAACAAGCCTCGTTCTCCCGTCAAACGAAGCCATTATCGAAATTGAAACCAGTCTCTCAGGGCGGTGAGCCGGACGCGGCATTCTGAGTAAGGCGATTACTTGTCAATTGAAGCGCACGAGACGACACCTACTACGGAGAAATCTGACGAAAGGGTGTGTGTCGCAGAATGTGCTATTCTCTGTATCCGACGAATGCAAAGCATCACGAATGCCAACTTCGGCCCCTTGGTGGCTTACTTGCTGCCGGGCGCGACCGTGCTTTTCGGCTTGAGTCCGTTCTCGCCGCTCGTGCGGTCATGGTTTGCGATCTCGCCGGACGGAACCCCCACGATCGGCGGGTTCCTCTTCCTCACGGTTGCGTCGATGGGCGTCGGAATGACGGTGAGTGCAATCCGCTGGCTCATCATTGACACGCTCCATCACGTCACGGGACTGTCGCTTCCGCCGCTCAATTTCTCGCGTCTCGGTCCAAACGTCGAAGCTTTCTCGCTGCTCATCGACATTCACTATAGACACTTCTTGTTTTTCGCAAATGAGGCGATCGCCCTCGCAATCGCCTACGGTTGCTATCGCGTGAGCCTTGGGCAGGGAGCATCCTTCGGTTGGTTGGATGCTGTGTTCATTCCACTCGAAGCGGTCTTTTTCATTTCGTCCCGTGACACATTGAAATTATGTGGCCGGCCACATAACGAAAGTTATGTGGCGAAGTTGGTTATGTGGCGTCGATTGAGCGACGCTCGTTTTTGCCGGCTCGAAGTCAGATCGAACGCCACATAACCAATCGAACTACAGCCTTCGCAGGAACTCCATCAGCCCTTTGTTCTCCTTCC
>CAYSHJ010001026.1:0-8545 GCA_964430385.1 uncultured Planctomycetaceae bacterium | reverse complement strand
CGCGAAGACAACCAACCTATTCAACCCCGCAGTTCGGAACAACGAGTGGCCTTTCCGCAGTTCTCCGATAAGCTAGGCCAATTGGGACGCATCCCGGCTCAGCGACCGGGAATTGCTGTATGGCTACCAGCATTGGCGAGCCATCGGCGTGGGTCTCAACAATTTGTTGGTGAAGCGGCTGTCGAAAACGGAGTTGCATGCGGGGGCCAAGAAGCTGGGACTCTTGAAGGTGGGGTCTTGGTGTTTGACTCCGAAGAGGAGTGCGCGTTTTTGATGGACTACTGCATTCATCACGTCCGCACCGGCGGTCGAAACGCCGTCGAGCGCGAGTTGATCGCGCGATCCGATGCTCCGGAATCCGACGAGCTGACTTGTCTGCGAGCCTTGCAGCACACGATCTATTCTCTGTTCTTGGTCAAAGCGGTGGAGCCAGGCATTGGAGTCCACCTTCGCGACCTGCGCTCCGATGAGGCGTTGTTTGTCCTGGACCTTGGCTTGGGAAGCTCCGCAGTGTCGAGGCTGATCCTGGCGACTCGGATCGTTTCCGTGGGGGGGATCAACATGACCGGCGGCGCGGCGATCCCGCTCGGAAAACTCCCGGACGAAGGGGACCGCTCGCCGATCTGGCAGAAATTCACGAACTACTTGGATTCCCTGGAGGACGACTTCGATCCTGCTCCGTGGATCCGTGAATGTTTAAGTGCGGGCGGCGGTTCGCTGATCAAATTCCAGAACGTCGGTGGTCAGTCGAGCGGCCACGAACCAATTGGCAGTTTGACACACACTGAAAAAGTTGGACGCAACGCACCGTGCCCATGCGGAAGCGGCAAGAAGTTCAAACACTGTTGCCAATAGTGACGACTCAGCGACAGACACGCACTCGCGGTTGCGACATCGACAACGCGGCGCACAACTCTCTGAACTCTGGCGAGTTCAGCTACGGTCGAACTTGGAGCTCATTCGGTTTTGGCGGCGGCTGGCGCTTCGGAGTGGTCATCGGCTTCGAGGAGAAACGTTCGCACGCTTTTGAGGATGCGGCCCTTGGGTGGCTCGATCATGCCGTGTTGCATGAGGAACGGCTCCATGCCTCGCCCCTGCTGGAGTTGTTGTTGCAGCAGTTTCCATTGCCGGTCGTCCAAAAGTGGTTTCAGTTTGGCGTTTGGTAATTTCGCGAGGCTGTAAAACACGAAGTACTGGTCGTACTGGCCGAAGGTGAGCGGCGGTTGAGTTTCCTCGATGATGAGCTGGAACATCGCCTCGTGTTGGTCGTGACGCAGAGCGACGGTGTGGGACATGTTGTGCAACGCCAGCTCGGCGGCGGCTTGATAGCGGAACCGACGACGATCATCGAGGACGACCTGATACTGATCGTGTTGCTCGCGCGTGAGCGTGTTGCGGACCGTCTTGGCGAAGAACGATGAGTCACCGAACAAGCCCGCCGCCTGTTGCTGTTGCAGCGGGTTAATCTCCTGCCAGATTTTGTTGAAGGCGTTCTGATCGTTTCGCACCTTGAGGAATTTCTCGCGAATTGTCTCGACCTCTTCGAAGAATCGCTGCATGTCGCCTCGTGCCGCGAGCGATAGTTTTTTCGATTGAGCCTCCGTCAGATTGCAGACTCGCCGCAGTTCCGCGAGCTTCATTTTCAGACTCGATTGGATTCGCGCTTTGCCGACCGCCGCATTGCCGCTTCCCTGGAAGATCCATTGGTCGAAGTTCGCTTCCTGCACGAAGAAACCGCCGTTGACCTGCGCCTCTACGGCCGGAGGGTCGTCGTCCTCGTCGGCCGCGAACGCGAACGAAGCCAACAGGATCAGCGGCAGCACGAGCAGGCGGAGCCAATGAGGGCGCATCGGGGTCGGGGCCTCGATTTTCATTCTTGGCAACACTAGCCACCTCCGATTCCCATTCATCATCACGACCTCAATTCACGCTGCATCAGATTTATGGCTTCGGTGTGTCGGCTTTGGCGGGTTCATCGCCCCACCAACCGTCGTCCGCTGCGACGTTGCCGCCTCCGCCGTAGTAGCCGAAGTCGACTTTCTGCAGGCCGCTCCACACCGACTTCTGATCGGCATCGAGATGCGACACGACATGTTGGTCCGGCACCAGCGGGAAGTATTGGTCGCCGTAGACGGACAACATCAGCCATTGCTCCCACTTGTCCTGCCATCCGGCGGTGATTGACTGAGATATCTTGTCTCGCTGTTCGGCGGTCAGGCACAAGGTGCCGTCGAGACGGGCGACGACGCAACGGATGGCGGCTCGTTTGCGAAGGGCGGTGCGCTGAACCGCCTCGGTCTGGTACTTCGCTATTTGTTCGGGAGTCAGCGTTTCTTGCAACACCTTCGCGATGGATTCGCGAATTATCCGCTGAGGGTTCGGCTGTTCGTTCTGCGCGCGGAAGCCGCCGCGCATTTGGCCAGCCTGAAGTTCGGCCATCTTGAGTGCGGCCTCTTTCACACTCGCTTCGCCCGTCGCTTTGATCTTCGGACGTTGTTCCGGAGTCAGGTCGCAAACTTGTCGAATAAAGTTCAATTCCGTCGAGAGGATAGGCCGGTACTGCTGCGTAAACTGAGCCACCCACTGTTGTGCCTGAGCATCGACTTGAGCTTCGCGCGCATCGGCCGCCTTCTTGGGCTCAGCCGGCTTGTCGGCTTTTGGTTCTGCTTGCGCCGGCTTTGCGTCGGTGGCTTTTTTGACGGCAGCTTTCGGCTCGTCCGTACGACCGCGAATCGGAGCGAGGGTCAGAGCCAGTGCCGCGACGAGGATTGCATTGCGAAGTGATGTAGTCATGGCTTCTGAACTTTTTCCATGATCGGGGGAGCGGGTATGCCAAAGTAGCCTTCGTCGCTCCGCGTGAAGTGAGCCGAACGGTGAATGATATATTGTGCAATGTGATTTTGTCCTACTGCGCACGTTTTGCATTCCGGCTCCCTCTCCCCCGCTTCGGGGGAGAGGGCTGGGGTGAGGGGGAAGGTGGTTGTAAACGTTCCGAAGATCCTAGCAGCCGCACATTGAAATAGGTTCTCGACAATGATTGCAGATCGAACGCAAAGCTCCCTCACCCTAACCCTCTCCCCCGAAGCGGGGGCGAGGGGATCAGACGGCCCAACGTGCGCAGTAGGATTTATTCGCTGGAGACTCGGCTTTCTTCACGCGGAGCGATGAAGACTACTTTGCGACTCACTTCGTGCTGAGGTACACGAAGGTTTTGCCGTCGCGGGACCAACTGACTCCGACATTGTTGCGGTTGGCAGGTTGTTTGGCGTAGCGCTCGGAGGTCTTTCCGTTTTCACCGTCGGGGTCGATGACGTGGATTTGTGATCGAGCTGTGCCGGCCGGGGTTCGCGGGAACATCAGCCGTTGGTCGGCGAGCCACGAGATGTCCGAGGCGACATCCTTGGCGTCGCAGAGCACCCGCAGCTTCGGGTCGCCGCCCGTCGTGCGTACGATGCCGACCTCCAAGCCGCCGTCCACGCGATGCCCTTTGAAGCAGAGTCGTTGCGAATCGGGGGACCAAGCGAAGTTGTGCTCGATGTACCTGAAGGGTGTTTTGCCTTCCGCGAAGACGGAGCGTTTCTCGTTTGTGGCGACATCGCGAATGACAAAGTTGTTGCTGCCGACGACGTAAGCGGTCTTCCGTCCGTCGGGCGAGAACTCGATCGCCCAGCCTTGAGGGTCGAGCGATTCCTCTTCGGAGTCCAATTCGAAATCGCGAACGAACACTCCCTGTCCGTACTTCGAATACGCGATGCGGCGGCTGTCGGCCGACCAGTGTGGAATGCAGCCGATGCCGAGATCGCGAACCTCGTCGGTTTCCAAGCTCGCGATCAACAGGTGAGCGGCGACGTTGTTTTCGCCGCGATTCCAACCATCGACGGCCACCCACTTCCCGTCTGGCGAAATCTCCGGCGAGAAGATGTTCGGATAATCGGGGATCGTGATCGCCAGGACCCGGCCATCGGCGAACCGCACGCGGATTTCGTTCGGTGGCACATGAGTCGTCGTGAACGGGAACTCGGTGAGCGACAGCGACTGATCCTGATTTACATCGAGCCGCCGGAAGTACTCGGCGCTCAGAGCCGCGAGCGCGACTCCCGGATGAAAGCGAAACTCGGCCGGCTGCAACAGCCCGTCGTCGTCGGCATCCTGAGCCGCTTGCCAAGTGGCCAGAAAATTGCACAGCGGAGTCAGTTGATACTCGCGCAGCGACAGCCCGCCGTCGCGATCATCGTCGAAGCCGGGAAACATGCCGGCCGCGACCGACTGTTGGTCGGCAGTCAGCGTTTCCAATTCTTTCGGAGTCAACCGGCCATTCAAATCGGCATCGAGTTGCAGAAACGTCGCCACCGGATCGGTGCGATGATCGCTCTTGGCGAACTCCGCGAAGTCGAGCTTGCCGTCGCGATTCCGATCGGTCGTCTCGATCCACCGCTGCTTGGCGGCCTCGTCCAGCGGGCCGAGCGCTTGCGAGTAAACGTCGACCGCCACAAAGCCCTCGCCATCAGGCGTGAAATTGCGGAACAGCCGCCAATCGACCACGCGGCCGGTCAGCTCGCGCAACAGATGCCCCTCCGGAGTCCGCACGCCGCAGGCGATGTCCAACAGTTGTTTCGCATCGTCGCGTGAGACTTTTTGATCGCGATCCAAATCCCAGTCGCTGAACTGCGTCGTGCCGAGACCTCGCACCTGCTGCCCCACTTTGGCCGCGTCGAACTCTTTGGCATTCAGCGCGCCATCCCCGTCGACGTCCCACTCGCCCCAGTGATCGGTCAGTTCTTTGAATGTCTTCTCGGACAACAGCACGATCGGATCAGGGATTGGAGTCCGCTGCGATTCGGGAACCCAAAACGGGATCGTCAGAAATTCTTGCAGAGTCATGTGGCCGTCACGATCCGCATCGAAGACGAGGAAGTCACGGCTCAGTCGCTTGGCCGGCAGACTTCCCTCCGCGATGAACTCGGCCTCCGT
This sequence comes from uncultured Planctomycetaceae bacterium, assembly GCA_964430385.1. GTDB lineage: Bacteria > Planctomycetota > Planctomycetia > Planctomycetales > Planctomycetaceae > CAYSHJ01. Next base: position 3,574 of record CAYSHJ010001026.1, on the reverse strand, counting down.
CAAGTGGCCGTCCGAGTTGGCATCGAGCACGACGAACTTCGCTCCGGCATGAGTTGTGTGAAAGGGCCACTCGCTCAGCGACAACGATTGATCCTGATTCAAATCGAGCCTCCGAAAATACTCCGCAGCGAGCGCCGCCAAAGCCGGAACCGGCATGAATCGGAACTCCTCCGGGCTGAGTTTGCCGTCACCGTTGGTGTCGTTCGCGGAATGCCACACGGCCATCAGGTTGATGTGCGGGATCAACAGGAACTCAGTCAACGAATAGGTTCCGTCTTTGTCGTCGTCGAAGCCGGCGAGCCAGTTCTTCCCCGGCGGTCCCCAAGCCGGCAGGCCCGCTAATTCTTTGGGAGTCAAGCTGCCGCTGAGATCGAGATCCATTGCCAGGAACTGCTGAACGGGATCGGTGCGATGCGAACTGGTCGAGAACGCCGTGATGTCGAACCGCTCATTCTCGGCCGCGAAGATCGTCGGGAACCACGTCTCCGGCTTCTGATTCGGGCCGAGAGCCTTGATGTAGTCCTCTCGTGCGACTCGCCCGTTGGCATCGGGTTTCAACGCGAGGAACATTCTCCAATCCACGACTCGCCCGATGTTGTCCCGCAGCAACTCACCGCTGGGAACACGCACGCCGAACGCGATGTCCAACACACGAGCCGCCTCTTGCCGCGAGACCAGCCCATCCCGATTCAAGTCCCAATCACCAAACCCCGTCGCTTCCAACCCACGGACCTGAGCCGCCACGTCCCCCGCCTGGAACTCCTCCGCCGCCAGCGAGTCATCCCCATTCTTGTCCCAAGCCTTCCACTCCTTCGCCAACCGAGCCATCGCCGACTCCGACAGCCCGACCACCGGATCAGCCAACTTCCCGCGCAGTTCATCCGCCTGCCCCACCGGCACCGTGACAAACTCCGCCTGAGTCATCCGCCCATCACGATCAAAATCAAAGACCTTGAACTCCCGCAGCAACACCGCCCGCTCGCGCCCCGCCCGCTTCAAATACTCCGCCTCGGTGAGCACCCCATCGCCGTTCGCATCACACGCTTTGAACTCCGCGACGATCGCGTCCCCGGCCTGTGACGCAGCGTCCGACCAAAGAACAAACAGAAAAAACGCGGACAAGAAAATGCAGAGACGAAACGAGACCGCCTTCATCTTTCTGTCCCCATCTTTCTATCAGCCAACCCCACCGCCAGCCGCACAACTCAGACAGCTCACCTCCGGCGAGAAGCGAAAGATTGGTGAGCGACATGCGGCCGACGACCACAGTTGTAATCACCTCGCGATCCTCGGCGAAAGCACGACAACCTCTGCAACACGTTTCGCACGCCTGGCCGCTTCCTGCTCATTCTTCGGGTCTGCGGCTTGGGGACGAAGCGAAAGAACCGCTTCCGCATCGAGTGGCTACGGGGTCGGTGCCGCACGCTTCGTGACTTTGACTCGAAACGATTTCAACTCGCGGGACGTGCCTGCGTGGATCGTGGTTTCGTTCGGCGAGCGGCGCGGAACTCTGAGCAATGGCTGCGCATCGACGAATGCCAACGACTCGTCTTGTTTCAGTGAGCCGACGCGGACGTATGAGGTTTCGCCGGGGAACGCGCGGAACTCGAATTCGCCTTGAGCGTTGATGTTCGGGTTCTGACTTCCCAAGTGCGGCTCGCTGATGAAGAGGATCGCATTCTCAAGCGGCTGATCCTCGTCCGCGTTCAAGAGCCGACCGCGGATCTTGATCGTCTCCTTCGTTTGCAGCCTGAGTTCTTTGGATGAAGAGTCGATGACGAGGTGAGTCGGAATGAAGAGCGACTCTAGTCCGTAATCATCCGACTTGTTCCGCTCAACGATAATTTGCAGTCGCCCATGTGGCAGCACGATGTCGAAGCGACCTTGCTCATCGACCGGCACGACCAACAGCTCACTGGACGGGCCGACGAAGCGGTCCTTCGTGGTCTGCATGTGCAACCGAAGACCTCGGAAGAATTCGGGAGTCTTCGCTTCGATCCGCCCAGCCACGCGCGTCGCCGGTGCGAACGTCAGGAGCAGCGACGGAGACGCCGCTTGCTTCTCCGTGAACTCCATCAGTTGCCGACCATATTGGGGATGCGAGATGTTGATCGCTCGAAACATGTCCGGCGGCAACAGCTCGATGAGGCCACTGCCGTCCTCGGCAGACTCGGCTGAGATTCGGAACGGCTTGGGGATCGGCAGATTTGAGATGCCATCCATTGCCGCCGTCGTGATCTCACAGCGAGCCCCCGCCAGCGGTCGCTTTTCGGGATCAAACAATTGGAACTTGGACGGCGTCAGCGGTCGCAGCTTGAGGTCGACCAGTTCCGGCTGTTGGCTGCGGCTCAAGTTGCCGCGCAGTTGATTGACTCCCAACCCGATCCCCTTCGCTCGAGCCCACACCCACAGCAAGGGCTTGAGCTCCTTCATTTGTGCAACACCTTTTGCGTGCTTCTCAGGGAGCAGTTCCAGCGGTACGGCCAACTGGTACACCCCGTCTTGATCGGAGCGACCTTCGACCATGCGATAGGGACTCGCACCGCCGACCCACAAGACCGGATAAATGACTTCCGCCCCCGGCACCGGCTTGCCATCCGCATCGAGTACGCGCCCTCGAACGAATCGTTGCGCTCGGCGCGGGTCTCCCGACCCCGCCGTTGGGTTGGACCGCAGGTCTCCGTTGGCGTTGTTCACCGGATTCGTATCTTCGTCCGAATTCGGGAGACCTGCGGTCGGGTCGAGGGCGGGGTCAGGAGACCCGCGCCCAGCGCGAGATTGAGCGTTCGCGGCGGGTTTGTCGCCATCGACGATGTCGAACTCGATCGGGCTGCTGGTGATGTCGTCGCGTTTCGATGCCTCGCCCTCTTTCTGGCTCGCGACGTTGATCGTGACCGTGTGCGTCAGTTTGTACGTTCCGGCGACTGGCGTCTTGAAATACGGATGCCAGTGCTGTTGGCCGGGGCGCGGGTTCTCGCCGAGTCCGAAGTTGAGGTAGAACGGGCCGAACGCTTCGCCGGGGGCGAGCTGTTCGTGGTAGTGCGGGATGTGTCCGAGCAGCGGGATGTTCTCGACCGCGAGCGGCTCGCCCTTCGCGTTGAGAACCTTCGGCGTGTTGCCAAAGAAGTCGGGAGCGGTGTCGAACTTGATGGGCTTGTCGCTGGTGTTGCGGAAGAAGACGACCAGCGGGACTCGTTCGCCGCTGCGGAATTTTCGTTGAGGTTGCGGCTTCGTCAGCGCGATGCCGTATTGCAGGCCGAGCTGCGTGTCGCCCCACGTCGGCTGGAACTTGTCGATGAACTCCGCCGCCGTCTGGCCGACGTGGTGGCCGTTCTCTTCCACTCGATCTTGCCGCGAATGAGGTCCGGGGCCTGCGGTTTGTTCGACGTTGGCCGCGTCGCCGCCTCGATCCATCAGCCGGAACGCGCTAGCGTCCGGTTCGAGTGTTGGTGGCTTCTCCGAACCGGACGCTAGCGCGTTCCGGCTGATGGGCGGATTCGCTTTCGGACGGAGACCCAACGTCCAAACGGAGAGAGCCTGCTGCATGTCGGAGAACACAACGGCCAGGCGTTGG
>CAYSHJ010001025.1:0-1668 GCA_964430385.1 uncultured Planctomycetaceae bacterium | reverse complement strand
CTGTCCATCGCGTCGGGTAGACCAGTGCCGGTCGGTGGTGGAGTCGACGGTGCTGGTGTCGGTGGCGTGGGTGTGACGCTCAAGGCTTGGTCAAAGGTGCTGCGGAGCACGTCGTTCCCGGCATCGCCCAACAGCGAATCGGCGCCGTTTCCACCGACAAGCGTGTCGTCGCCGCCTTGTCCTATCAACGTGTCGTTGCCGCTGGCTCCGGTTCCGGCGACCGAATCGTCGCCGAAGAGCGAATCGGGATTCGCGCCGCCGCGCAGCACATCGTTGCCCGCGTTGCCAATCAACGTGTCGCGGCCGGTGCTGCCGTTGAGTTGATCGTTGCCGTTGCCGCCGACGAGCGAATCATCGCCGAGGTTCCCATCCAATAAGTCGTCGCCGTCGCCGCCGTCGAGCGTGTCCAGCCCGGTGTTGCCCGACAGCAAATCGTTGCCGTTTCCGCCGGCTAGCGAGTCGTTCCACTCACCGCCCAACAGCGAATCATTGCCGTCGTCGCCGAAAACGAAGTCATCCCCCATCTCGCCGTTGATCGTGTCGTCCCCGGCGTTGCCGTGCAGCGAGTCTGCTTGATCGCCGCCGGTGATGCTGTCGTGACCGTCATTGCCAGTGATCGTGTCGACACCGTTGCCGCCATCAATCGTGTCGTTCCCCGTGCCTCCCGTGATCGAATCGTCGCCGTCCTCGCCGATCTGTTGATCGTTCCCCGACCCGCCCGTGATGGTGTCGTTGCCGTCGCCACCAAGCAGTGTGTTCAACCCGCCCGCGTCCGTAATCTCATCGTTGCCGTCGCCGCCCTGAATGCTGTCACCGTAGTCGGGACTGCCGATGATCGTGTCGTGTCCGTTGTGCCCATCGACATGGATCGCGGCGATATTTGGAAACGCGGCGGCCATGACGGCACTCAGGTCAATGTCGTTCGCTTCATCGCCGCCATCGATCACAATTGACGTTACGTCCGTCAATCGCACACCGCCGAGGTTGGCGTCCGACACGCCATCGATCAAAACCTGCACATCGCTGAGGCGCATCGGGTTCGGGCGGATCACGATGTCCTCATCCGCTGTGGACGAGACGTTCAACTCGCCACCGACAAACAAGGACATAGCCGACAGCAACTGCCGCGACTCGACCGCTTCGATTCGCCGAGCCAATCCCGCTCGAACGTTTCGCGACCAACGTCTATTCCGCAACGACTCCAGCCAGCCGGAGAAGCTCATGGTTCACCCATCCTTGGGAGTGTCTTGCTCGTCCATTCATTCCACCCGCTGCGGCGTACGTTCAAGATGCCAATAGGCTGTCAACTGCGATCCGTCAACTAGCCTCGGCATCCCGCCATACAACCGACAAAACCGCTGCCGGTGGCACAACACGTCAAGTCGTATCGACTCGCTGTAACCGGAACGACCATGCAAACCGTTTCTCTCGGCAGGGTCAACCGGACCGGTAAGAGTTCTCCAAATTGCCAAATCGCCTGACTCAAGTACCTCGCGCGGCCAGGAAAATGAGACAGGCGAGCGGAGTGGCGTCAGCCCAATGGCACTCACTTTGTCCAAATTTCGTGAGCGACAAGGCGCTAGCCGTCGGTGTTTGTCTGCGTTTTTTGCCGCCAAAACCGGCGGCTAGCGCCCTGCCGCTCACAAAGTGAGTGCCATTGGGCGTCAG
>CAYSHJ010001024.1:0-3740 GCA_964430385.1 uncultured Planctomycetaceae bacterium | reverse complement strand
CAGACCGGCCCGGCCGCGCAGGTGATCTCGCGAGCAAATCCCGAATGGCGGCGGGAGTTTGCGGAGACGCTGCCTGACCTCGAGGACGCAGACATCGCCGGCTCCGGGTTCGCCATCCAAAGCTACACCGTACACGCCAATCTGGGCGGCGACGCGGCGCTCGCGCGATTGCGAAAACGGATGCAACAGCGCGGGCTGAAGCTGATGCTGGATTTCGTCCCGAACCACATGGCTCCCGATCATCCCTGGGTCGAACAGCATCCTGACTACTTCATCGCCGGCACCGAGATTGATCTGGCCCGCACGCCGAAAAATTACTTCCGCGTGCCGACGAAGAAGGGTTCGCGACTATTCGCTCACGGCCGAGACCCGTTCTTCCCCGGCTGGCCCGACACGATCCAACTCAACTACGCCCACCCCGCGCTGCAAGAGGCCATGATCGGCGAACTGCTCCGCATCGCCGGCCAATGTGACGGTGTCCGCTGCGACATGGCGATGCTCGTGCTGCCTGACGTGTTTCAACGAACGTGGGGCCTCGCATCGCCAGCGTTTTGGCCGTCAGCCATCGAGCGAATTCGCCGTCAATTTCCGGACTTCGTCTGTATGGCCGAGGTCTATTGGGATCTCGAATGGACGTTGCAGCAGCAGGGCTTCGACTACTGTTACGACAAGCGACTCTATGACCGGCTGCGAGAAGGACACGCGCGACCCGTACGCGAACACTTCCTCGCGGGACTCGATTACCAAGACCGCTTGGCTCGATTCTTGGAGAACCACGATGAACCGCGAGCCGCAGCCACGTTTGCTGCCGCCCAACATCGTGCTGCCGCAGTGGTGACGTTTCTCTCACCAGGCCTGAGATTTTTCCATCAAGGCCAGTTCGAGGGTCGTCACCAACGCATCTCACCGCATCTCGTCCGCGCTCCCGCGGAACCCAGCGACGCATCGCTCGCCGAGTTCTACAGCCGACTGCTCGCCGCGCTGCGACATCCGGCCGTGCGAGACGGAAGTTGGCGACTCATCGAATGCCGGCCCGCCTGGGACGGCAATTGGACTCACGACGGCTTCGTCGCGTTCGCTTGGGAGAAGTCCCCCGTCGAGCGATTGATCGCGGTCGTGAACTTCTCGGACCATCAAAGCCAAACACGTTTGCGACTGCCGTTCGCAAAACTGTCGAACGCGATTTACCGCTTTCACGAGTTGATCGGTACTGGCAACTACGATCGAGCCGGAAATGAGCTTGCCTCAAACGGCCTGTACGTGGACTTACCCGCGTGGGGCTGTCACGTCTTTTCCGTGACGGCGGTAACTTGACTCGCGGCAACCGCTTGTTCATATCGTTGCCATTGTGATGCTCGTTGACTGTGTGGAGAAATCATCCTCGCCGTGGTTTCGTGGTGAATGGGGTTAAGTGCTTTGAAACAGTTCTTCCATGAAACTTGACATCACTTCTGGGCAAATCTATGAGACGTTTTTGAGATGGGTGTTGCGTCTGGAGTTGGCTTGTCGAATTCGACGTTCCTGAAAGGAATTGCGATGCTGATGCTCGACCATTGCTCCTCCAGCGGCGACGGGATGAGCCGCCGCAATTTCCTGCATGTGGGAACTTTGGCCCTGGGTGGTTTGACGCTCGCCGACCTTCTCCGGCAGAGAGCGGCCGCTGGATCGAATCCGTCGCCTGCTAAATCGGTCGTCATGATTCACCTCAGCGGAGGGCCATCGCACCTTGATATGTATGACATGAAGCCGCTGGCACCAATTGAGTACCGTGGCGAATTCAATCCCATCCGCACCAATGTCTCAGGAATGGAGGTCTGCGAGTTGATGCCGATGCAGGCACAAATCGCGGACAAGTTTGCCATTCTCCGTGGGGCGCAGATTGCCAACCTGCACACCGGGAACATGTTCTACAGCGGTTTCCCGTGGCAGGAGTCACCGCGGGCTTCGGTCTCGGGGGAAGCCCGCCGCCCGGCGCTCGGTTCGATCGTCAGCCGTCTGCGTCCCGGGATCAAAGAGATTCCACCCTATGTCAGCATCGAAAACCACTTCGACTGGGAACGGGCTTATTTTGCTGGCGTCGAGCATGAACCGTTCCGCGTGGGTGGTTCAAACCCTCGCGAGGCGATCGAGAATATGGGGTGCCATCGGGAGGTGAGTGCCGTGCGTTTGGACGATCGGCAGAACCTGCTTCAGCGCCTGGATGCCACTCGGCGGAATCTGGAATTAGGGGACGTGGCTCGAGGCATCGACCGATTCCAGCAGCGGGCTCTCGACATCGTCACGTCCACGCGAGTCAGGGACGCCTTCGACCTCCAAAAAGAAACGCAAGCGACTCGCGTCCGCTACGGAGAAGGCCCATACCGCTATGGTCCCCACCCAGGCCGTTCATTGCTCCTCGCTCGCCGCCTGATCGAAGCCGGGGTTTCGGTCGTCACGGTCGGAGTCCACAATTGGGACACGCACCAGCACAATTTCCTGGCGCTCCGCGAGATGCTCCCCGCCCTTGATCGGGCACTTTACGCCTTGATCATCGACTTGGCTGACCGGAGCTTGCTCGACGACGTCGTGATTGTCATGGGGGGCGAGTTCGGCCGCACTCCGCGCATTGGTGACCAGACCCCCGATGGACGGGGCCATTGGCCTGAGGCCGGCATTCTGTGGATCGCCGGGGGCGGCCTGAGAACTGGCCAAGTGATTGGTGCAACAGATTCCCGTGGCGAAGCAGTGATCGGCAACCCGATCGGCATGAAGAGCGTGCTGGCAACGGTGTATAGTGTCCTCGGCAGCGATCCGGCCGTCACGATGCCCGCCCACAACGGTCGCCCGCAGGTCGTTCTCGACGAGCGAGAGCCGCTGAACGCGCTGTTGTGAACCTGTCGGCGACAATTCTGTGGCGATTCGGCTGCGATCTAGTGCGCGAGTTCCATGATCCCGCCGGTCGTCCATAGCCGGCTCTCGGATGGTCAGCCGCTGAGGACGTTGTTCGCCTGAGGCGTTGTTAGTGTTCCTTCGCATTGATCCAGGACATCATGCGGCGTAGTTGTTTGCCGACGACTTCGATCAAGTGCGAACGCTCGCGGCGGCGGATGGCTTGGAAGCTGGCTTGGTTGGCTTTGTTCTCCAAGATCCATTCTTTGGCGAACTGACCGGTTTGAATCTCGGTCAGAATCTTCTTCATCTCGGCCTTGGTCTGCTCGGTAACGATGCGCGGGCCGCGCGTGTAGTCGCCGAACTCAGCGGTGTTCGATACGCTGTAGCGCATGTAGTTCAATCCGCCTTGATAGAACAAATCCACGATCAGCTTCAGTTCGTGCATGCACTCGAAGTACGCCATCTCCGGTTGGTAGCCCGCCTCGACGAGCGTCTCGAAGGCCGCCTTGACCAGCGCGCTGACACCGCCGCAGAGGACGACTTGTTCGCCGAAAAGGTCGGTTTCGGTTTCTTCGGCGAACGTCGTTTCGATCACGCCGCCGCGAGTGCCACCAATCCCCTTGGCATAAGCCAGCGAGAGCTTGCGTGATTCTTCAGAGGCACCCGGCAACAGAGCGATCAAGCTGGGAACGCCGCCCCCTTTTTCGTATTCGCTGCGGACGAGATGTCCGGGGCCTTTGGGAGCCACGAGGGCCGCGTCGATCCCTGGGGGGGGCACGACCTGACCGAAGTGAATGTTGAACCCGTGCGAGCACATCAGCAGGGCACCCTTTTTCAAGTTCGGGCGAATCTCGGTTTTGTACAGATCA
>CAYSHJ010001023.1:0-10877 GCA_964430385.1 uncultured Planctomycetaceae bacterium | reverse complement strand
CCGCAAAGCCGCCGGCAAGCAGCTCGGCACCATCGTGATTCCGGTCTTCATCGACGAGTCCGAAGACGCCGACCACGTCCTCTCGCAATCGGCCTTCGAGCCAGTCTGGCAAGTGCTCAAGGCCCTGCGAGCACATGACCGACGATTGGCCGACTCCTTGCCGGGAGCGATCCTTGACCTGACGCGGTCGGCCCGAAGTTTCAAAGATTTCGGAAGTCTGTCTGAGCGAGACCCGTGGAGATTGCATGGTCAGCAACGGCGGGCCGCCGTGGCTTTAGTGTTCTCACGGTAGCTCTGCCCACCAAGCTGAATCACTAGGCGGAGGCCAGCCAATGATTGTCTTCAACTGCCCGAAATGCGGGAAGGAATTCAAGTCCAAGGATGAGTATGCGGGCAGGCAATTCGCTTGCACCAACTGTAATGAGGCGTGCAGCATTCCTACGCCTAAATCTCCACGAAAACCGTCGGCGATCGCGGCCGCGGATTCAGTGCCGACCAAAGTTCCTCCTACGCCTCCTCCACTAAAACAACTCGCCAAAGCTGTACCGATTACCCCGGGAAAATCCCGCCGAAGCACCTTCCACTCCGCCGGAAAAACCAAAGGAGTCGAAGTCGATGGCAAGGAGGCTCGGATCGTTGGTCGGACGTTGTTCTGTCAAAATCCTTCCAGTCAAAAAGCCATCCACTTCACGAGAGAAGGAACCTGCCGAAGCTCAATCTGGAGTCAAGCCTAAGACTCTCGTCTTGGTTGGTTTGGGAATTGCGTTCCTACCGCTCCTGCCTCTTGTCGCTGGCTATAAGAGTGACGTCGTCTCCGGATGGGCGCTGCTTTGTCTGATCCCGGCGATCATCATCTGGTTCTTCGCAATCGACCTGTCGAAAAAACTGAAGAACACAGATGGCAGTCCCGGTTTTCACGACGAACGGCCGACAGTTGAGGAAGCTCGCGCAGAACAACACCAAACCGCCACACAGGATGGCCGCGTGCCTTGTCCTGTGTGCGCCGAGCGAGTCATGCCGACGGCAACGCTGTGTCCCTTCTGCAAGCAAGCGATATTCAGCCGCGACAAGGGAACAAACGCAGTGGCTGGTGTTGTGGTTTACGTCATCGTCTTCCTGATTCTCTTCTATGCGCTGATGGAATTCGCTCACCACCAAGGCAACAAGGAGTATGACCGGCTCATGCGTGACATTCGGTCTCGCTGAAATTTCCATTATCGTGCCCCCAACGCCGCGTTGCCGAATCGTTCGGAATCCCGTTTGGGGGTGTTGCACTTGTCGCACACATGCGCGAGTCGGTCGAACGCCGGCAACCGCCGCTTTGATCGAACACATGAACCCGACGATTCTCTACCACTACACGTCCCTCGACGCCTTCCAAGGCATCATCAGCGTTGGGAGGATTCGCGCCACGCACTACCGCCATTTGTGGGGAGACCCGCAAGAGCTTCGATTCGGCGTGGACAAACTCTTGGCAGCCGTCAAACCGCACAACGTCGATGACTCACAGCGCGACTACAGGGACTATCTCATTTGGTTCGTTGAACAGTTCAAGCGAGAAGAGTTGCAGGTTTACGTCCTGTCGCTCACTGAAGAAGAGGATTCGCAGTATCACTGGCGGGAATATGCTCCATGCGGCGTTGCGATAGGGTTCTGCCACGACCGAGTTCGAGAGGGTTTTCCGATCGACATCACGCGACGGGTCGGAGGGGCGAAGATCGACAATCCGATCCGACCGGACCCGGCAAACCGATTCATGCGATGTCGGTACATCCACACTTTGGACTTGCCGGCGCTAGTTGCAGAACGGTTCTTCTCGCCTAATTCGTATCCGGTGATGTTCGGCAAGCCGATGGGACGGATATGGTTCGATTCGACGTTGGCGGTCAGCATCTACCAGACGATTTGCTCAATAAAGCGAAAACGCTTCGTCGATGACGTGGAATGTCGATGCGTGCATCTCAATCCGGACCAGCATGAGTACCCAGTCAAACCGGACGAAAAGGGTCGGCCGTATATTGAAATGCAATTCGACCCGAAGGAGTTCGTCAACGAGGTGTGGATCGGCCCTCACGCTTGCCATCAGGCATGCGAAGACGTCATCGAAGCGTTGGTGGATAAGGGCCGGTTGCGCTGCGATGTGAGGAACAGCGCCATCTCACACTGAGACTCAGTCGGTACCAAGGCGCAATGAGTTGTCCCGCCCCTTTCGCAACGTTCGGTTCTTGTCCTTGGTCGCAGAGCGACCGCCGAAGGTCGCCGTGGGTTTCCACCCACGGTCGGCCATCCCGCCAAACCATCTCGTCGCGGAGCGACGATTGAACCATCGCCACACCATCGGCCGCCCAAGGGATGCGTGTCGTGGTCGCCACACATCTCCGCGACGAACCCTTCGCGCGTCATCGCTCCGCCGAGGCGGATGGGTTGAAACCCACGGCGACAGATACGCCGATCAGCCGCAGGGCGCTAGCCCCGGTTCGATCGTCCCCGGTTCGATCGGGTTCGATAGAATCAAATCATCGTCGCGTGACAGAACCGGGGCTAGCGCCCTGCGGCTGATTGATCAATTCGAGATCCGCATCATGAACTCTGATGACCCGATGAAGATGCACAACGCGGCCGTTGGCCACGCCAAGTTCTTCGCGGCTTTGCGATGAAAAAACTGCCTTACGGCAGCGCGATCGTCCGCAGATCCTGCGAGCCGCTTTGCGACTGCACGACGATCACGGCATGCGTACTGTTCAGCTTGTCGAGCTGCACGACACCTTCCAGTTCCTTAATCGTCTCGTAGGTTTGGCCGGCGACTCCGCCATCTTTGACCGGTTCGGTGATGCCCGTGTTCTTGGTCAATCCCTCGGTGCTGATCTTCATCACACCGCGCGGGTTGTTGGCCATCAGCAAGAAGTCTTTCCCGTCCTTTTTGTAGACGATCATGTCGAGCGGGCGGTTGCGATTGCCTAATTCCGCCACGGTCGTGCCGCGAGTCTTCTCGCCGGCTTTCAGGCTGCTGACCGGGAACTTGACCAGCGGCGTGCAAGTGAAGCCGGCCAGCAGGCTCGCCTCGCCGTCGATGTTGATTGGCACGAACGTGCGAACCGTGGCATTGTCTTCCAAGCGGCCGTGCGCGGCGTGATAAATTTCGACGCTGGTGCCGGCGCTCGCATCCGAGAACGGAAACGGAATTTCGCGCACGTTCGACGGCGATGCTCCGCCAGCGACTCCGGACACATAGACTTTCCCTTCGGCATAAGCGATGTCCGTGATCGATTCACCCCGCACATTCCGCGGCCCTTGCTTCGTCGCGACTTCTTTGTCCTCCGGAGCGTTTGGCAACTCGACCTTCTGGAACGCCACCTTCTGCAAGCTGACTTGGCTGAGCTGGCCATCGGCCGCGAGCTTCACGACCGCCGCGCTGCCCGCCTTCGAGACCGACAAGAAGACATGGCCTGTGAGTGGATTCACCGCCAGATCGTTGATCGTGATCTTGTCCGCGTTCACGCCGAGCAACTCGGCGACCTTCGCGTTCACGCCGGAGACGTTGATCTCCACCTTGCTCGGATCACCCTTGGTGTCGCCGGTGCCGATGGCAAAGACCGTCGCGGCCTTCGTGTCACCGACGAACAGAATCCCATCCGGGCCGAACGCCAGTGCCCCGGCGGATTTCAAATCGGGAGTTCCCTCTTTCAATCCCCACTCCGCCGCGTTGACCGCGGACATCGACAACAGCCAACCAACGACCGCACAGGAAATCAGACGTCGAGCTTGCATGATTCACTCCTTCAATTGAGTCCTAATCCGGCACTGCTCGCCTCGCGAGCATGACACCGGGGCACCACGGGCAACCAGTATGCAAACCATCGTCGCGGTTGGGAACCGAATGAGGCGAACGGACTGGACTAAGCTGGCCGTCACCGACACTCTCCAAGTCATGCGAGGAACTGACCGGCAGCCAGAATTCTGGTTGACGCGTTCGTGGTGTCCGCCTCAGCAGTTGGTCTTCGTCCTCGCATCGTTAGAATCGCGATTGGAACTGCGGAGCTGTATCGAGCACAAACTTCGTGAAATCCCGAACCGCTCACGCCGCGTGTTCGCCAAGTTTCGAGTGAGGTTCTGTCATGAGCTTGCCGCAGCGAGTCCCATTACTGACGCCGCAGGAATACCTCCGCATCGAGCGGGCCGCGCTGTATCGCAGCGAGTACTTCGCAGGCGAGATGTTCGCAATGGCTGGCGGCTCGCCGAAGCACAGCCGTCTGAAGACCAATGTGCTCTCGGAACTCAATGTTCGGCTGAAACAGCGTCCCTGTGCCGCCTACGACAGCGATCTCCGCATCTGCGTGAAGGCCACCGGGCTGTACACGTATCCGGACGCGAGCGTCATCTGCGGCGAACTCGAATGCGATGACGAGCACCAAGACACGGTGCTTAATCCAACGGTGGTTGTCGAAGTCTTGTCCAAAAGCACCGAGGCGTATGACCGGGGCAAGAAGTTCGATCACTACCGCCGACTCGAATCGCTGCAAGAGTACCTGCTTGTCTCGCAAGACGGTCCCACGCTCGAACACTTCCGGCGCAACACTGACGGCACTTGGACACTGACGGTCGTGGAGGGTCTGGACCGCTCGCTCGACCTGCCGGTGCTGGGCATCACGCTGCCGCTGGCGGAGGTTTACGACAAGGTTGATCTCTCGGCGCAAGAGGCGGATTGAGTTGAACAGTCGAGCCGACGGCACCACGGGGGGACTGGGTTGAAATCCCGTCCGCGGTCGCGACAATCCGCCGCTTCCGGCCGCGCTTTGGAATCCCTTTCTGGAACCCTGATGGAATCATGGCTGCGCAAAACGATCTCGCCGAACTGAGCATCAACACCATTCGCACCCTCTCGATGGATGCCGTGCAAAAGGCGAACTCGGGACATCCGGGTACGCCGATGGCGTTGGCTCCCGTCGCGTACACGGTCTGGCAGGACTTTTTGCGGTTTGATCCTAACGATCCGATTTGGCCGAATCGCGATCGGTTTGTATTGTCGATCGGGCATGCTTCGATGTTGCTGTACTCGATGCTGCACCTGACGAAGGTGAAGGCCGTCAACGCGAAGTATGAACATCTCGGCGAGTTGGCTGTTCCGCTCGACGATATCATGCGGTTTCGACAGCTCGACAGCCGTTGTCCGGGTCACCCGGAGTACCGCTGGACGTCGGGTGTGGAAACGACCACCGGGCCGCTGGGTCAAGGCGTCGCGAACAGCGTGGGCATGGCGATCGCCGAGCGCTGGATGGCCAAATACTTCAATCGGCCCGGCCTCGAGCTGTTCAATTACAACGTCTATGCCGTGTGCGGAGACGGCTGTTTAATGGAAGGTGTCTCGGCCGAGGCGGCGTCGCTGGCCGGGCATCTCAAACTCTCGAACTTGTGCTGGATTTACGACAGCAACCGCATCACGATCGAAGGCAAGACGAGCCTCGCGTTCTCCGAAGATGTCGGAACGCGGTTCCTCGGCTACGGCTGGAACGTAGTGCGAGTCACCGACGCGAATGATCGCGCGATGCTCAAGCAGGCCATCGATAGATTTCATAAGACGACGGATCGCCCGACGCTCATCATCGTTGAAAGCCACATCGCCTTCGGAGCACCCACCAAGCAAGACACGCACGGTGCTCACGGCGAGCCGCTTGGCGATGCCGAGATCGCCGGGACCAAGAAGAATTATGGCTGGCCGGAAGACGCGAAATTCCTCGTGCCGGACGGTGTCTACGATCATTTCGAACAAGGCATCGGCCAGCGCGGCCACACTCAGCGAGCGGCTTGGATCGCGTTGTTCAATGAGTACCAGAAGCAGCACCCGCAACTGGCCGATCACCTCAACCGCATGCAGCATCGCCAACTGCCCGATGGTTGGGACAAGGATTTGCCGACGTTCCCGACTGACGCGAAGGGCCTCGCCACGCGCGAGTCATCCGGCAAGGTCTTGAACGCCCTGGCCAAGAATTATCCGTGGCTGCTCGGCGGTGCGGCGGACTTGGCTCCATCGACGAAGACGTTGCTGACGTTGGATGGATCCGGCCACTTTCAAGCGGACAACTACGGCGGTCGCAACTTTCACTTCGGCGTTCGCGAGCACGCCATGGCGTCGATCGTCAACGGCATGAGCCTCAGCAAGGTTCGAGCTTACGGCGCCGGCTTCTTGATCTTCTGTGATTACGCCAAGGCCGCGATTCGGCTGGCGGCGATCATGGAGATTCCGTTTATCCACGTCTTCACGCATGATTCCATCGGTGTGGGCGAAGACGGGCCGACGCATCAGCCGGTCGAACAACTCGCCAGCTTGCGAGCTGTTCCGGGCCTGGTCGTCCTCCGTCCGGGCGACGCCAACGAAGTGGTCGAGGCTTGGAAGGTGATCGCTCAATTGCGGCACGAACCGGCGTGCTTGATTTTGACTCGGCAAGCGTTGCCGACGCTCGATCGGTCAAAGTACGCGCCGGCGTCTGGTCTGGCGAAGGGAGCCTACGTTTTGGCCGATGCCGCCGACGGCCAGCCGGATGTGATCCTGATCGGCACCGGCAGCGAAGTCTGCTTGTGCGTCGAGGCGTATGAAAAACTGACGGCGGAAGGCGCGAAAGTTCGCGTCGTCAGCATGCCGTCGTGGGAACTGTTTGAACATCAGTCGCCAGCGTATCGCGACAGCGTGTTGCCTGCGCGGGTGACCGCTCGCGTCGCGGTCGAACAAGCTTCGACGTTCGGTTGGGAGCGCTACGCGGGTACGAGCGGCACGATCATCGGCATGAAGACTTTCGGCGCGTCGGCTCCGTTGAAAGACCTGCTGAAAAAGTTCGGCTTCACTCTCGACGGGGTGATCGCCGCCGCGCACGGTCAGTTGACGAAGGGAACCCGGTGATCGACTATCGGCCGTTCCGAAACAGCGACACGCCGCAGCTTGTGCGACTCTGGCACGCTTGCGAATTGGGACGAGGAGCGGCCTCGGGATTTAGTTACGAGGCGTTCGATCGGCTGGTCTTCTCGCAACAGTATTTCGACGCGCGTGGCTTCATCGTGGCAACGGACAGTTCCGAGGTCATTGGCCTCGCGCATGCTGGCTTCGGCGTTGACAGCTCCGAATCGTGGATCGATCACGCCACGGGAGTGCTCTGCGCGATTCTGGTCGATCCGCGTTATCGCCGACAAGGGATCGGTCGCCAGCTCGTGCAGCAGGCCGAGAGCTATCTGAAAGAACTCGGTTCACAGACGCTGCAAGCCGGTTCCGCGCCTCATTGCGATGCGTTCTATTTGGGTCTGTATGGTGGTTCACAGGTTTCGGGCTTCCTCGAATCCGACACGTTGGCAGCTCCGTTTTTGGCGGCCCTCGGCTATCAGCCCATTCAGCAGTTCACGATCTTGCAACGCCGTTTGGAACAAGGCGACCCGATCACTTTTCGGCTGAGCCTGATCCGCCGCAAGATGGAAACGCAGATTTTCGCCTTGCCGGAGAAGCCGACGTGGTGGTGGTTCAGCCGTTTTGGTCGGCTGGAGAATGTTCACTTCCGCTTGATTCCCAAGAGTGGCGGCGCTGACGTGGCGGGAGTCACCGTCAGCGGTCTGGACTTGTACATCAACCGCTGGGGCGAACGAGCGATCGGGATCAGCGACCTTGTCGTGAAGGACACGTCGCGCCGGCAAGGACATGGCCAGGCGCTGCTGATCGAGGTGCTCCGCCGCATGCGACAAGAAATGGCGACGCTCGCCGAGGCTCACGTCGCGGAAGACAACCCCGCCGCGCTGGCGATGTTCCGTTCCGTCGGTTTCCAGCCGGTGGATCGCGGCGTCGTGTATCAGAAGGAGTGAGTGTTGAGAGTCCCGAGTCGAGAGTGATACTCCGCCCGGCCGATCTCGACACTAACCCGAACCGTCAGCGAGGGACGCAGCGGACGCCCTCGCTGACGCTTCGGGTTGGTATGCGGCGGCCGATCGCTCTCCACTCTCGACTTCAACGCTGGGCCGATCCGCTTGTGGCAGTTCGTCGGATTGGGCGGTCTGCAAATCCGGCGCAAGCGAAAAGACGGCGAGACTCGCTCGGCGAGTTTGCCCGTTTCCCGCGACCGAGTCAAGCAGCACAAAGTCCCTCGCCGGTGCGGCCGATTTTTGATTCGTTGAGAAACACGAAGGTTCTCGTGGCGGACGCAGGCAGCCTCCGCCTCCGATGCCAGCGGCGTCGGCCACAACGAAGAACAACCTCCCGATTGGCGACGTGCTCAGGAGCACAGCATGCCCTTGCAAGGAACCGTGGACCGGATTGACCGGCGGTCCGATTTCACACGCTCGCTGGCCGGACTTCGGCAACGATTGCAAGCCGCGCGGTTGAAAGAGCAACCTCGCGAGGACTTGTTCGGCCAATGGCAGGCGCGCTGGGCCGACACGAAGACTCAGTTGATTCGTCGGCTGGACGTCATCGACCAACAACTGGCTCGCTTAGCCGGCGACACGCGCACCTCGCCACGATTGACGATCGTTCGCAACGACGTCCCCTCACCTTGATCACCGTTTGACGCGAATGATGGTGCGTTTGTCTCGCGGAATCGGACTCCCTAGACTTCCGTATCCAACGGGTGAAGTGCCACCCGTCCTGTGCTGATTTGCGGCCGAGCCGCGAGTCGTTTACGTCCACGGAAACTCGTCATGCGATTTGAGACCAAATGTGTTCATGTCGGTGTCGATAAGGACTCGGCGTTCAACAGTTGCATCACGCCGATTTACCCGTCATCCACGTTTCGGTGGGTTGATCTGCAAACCAACAAGGGCTTCGATTACACCCGCAGTGGCAACCCGACACGTCGAGCACTCGAAGAAAACATCGCCGCCCTCGAAGGCGGCATCGACTGCAAAGCCACCTGCACCGGGATGGCGGCCATCACCTGCGTGATGCACCTGTTCCAACCGGGCGATCACATCATCGCCGGACACGACATCTACGGCGGCACGTTTCGGCTGTTTCATGGCGTGTTTAGTCAGTTCGGGCTGAAGTTTTCGTTCGTCAACATGGGCGATCCGGCCAATGTGCGGAAGGCTGTAACGCCACAGACGAAGTGCATTTGGATCGAGACGCCCAGCAATCCACTGCTCAACTTGGTGGACATCGCCGCCACTACGGCCGTCGCGCGCGCGGTGGGTGTGATCACGGTCGCGGACAACACCTTCTTGTCGCCGTACCTGCAGCGGCCTTTCGAGCATGGCGTCGACATCGTGATTCACTCGACGACCAAGTATCTCAACGGCCATTCGGACGTTGTTGGCGGAGCGGTCGTCACACGGCATCAGTCTCAGGCTGAGAGGGTCGCGTTCATTCACAACGCGTTGGGCCTGGGCTGCTCACCGTTCGATGCGTGGCTGGTCTTACGCGGCATCAAAACCTTGGGTCCGCGTATGGAAGCTCATCAGCGCGGCGCGATGGCTTTGGCAAAGGTGCTGGCGGAACATCCGAAGATCGAGAAGGTTTATTATCCCGGCCTGCCGACGCATCCGCAGCACGCATTGGCGAAGAAACAGCAATACGGCTTCGGCGGCATGCTGAGCTTCGACGTCCGTGGCGGACGACCCCAAGCCGAGATGGTGATGACCGGAACGCATCTGTTCCAGTTGGCCGAATCGCTCGGTGGCGTCGAGTCGTTGATGGAATATCCGGAGACAATGAGTCACGCCTCGATGACCTTGGAGGCTCGTCGCGAGGGGGGCATCACGGAGAAAACGATTCGCGTCTCGGTCGGCATCGAAAACCCGGACGATTTGGTCGAGGATATGCGGGCGGCCGTGGATCGAATTTAACGGGTCGTCGCAATTTGCCGATCGCTCGCGGTGAACTCGAATCGCTTCTCGCGTCTCACGAGAACACTGCTGGAATCACATCCGCAGCACGGATACACTCTGTGTCGTTTGGTACCCCGCTTGGAATCGAGGCGTCACGTGAATAACTTACGATCCCGGCTGGATCGGCCAAAGGCGAGTGACGCGGTCAAAATCTTCCATCCTGACTCATCCCGAGCGATCACCCGCCTGCCGGTGATCAACACGTCAGTGAAAGCACACTTAGACCTTCCTCACGCGTTGAATCCGTCTGTCAGTCAAGGAGTCATGCACCGTGCACGTTGAAATTACCAGTCGACACGGAACCATCAAAGACGACGTTCGCACTTATCTCTATCAGAAAGCCGAAAAACTACTCACCTACTTTGAACGGATCACCGCCATCAATGTCACCGTGAGCTTCGATAACGGCATCGCCAAGGTCGAAATCCTGGTGGACGCCGAACACAAGCACAACTTCGTGGCTCACGAATCGGATGAGCAGGTTCAGGTCGCGTTCGATAAGGCCCTGCACAAGATGGAGCAGCAGATCCGGAGGTACAAAGAACGAATTCAAAATCACCACGGTGATCGCAAGATCAACGATGTTGTTGAAGAAGCCGAAGAAGCCGAAGAATCCGTCTAGTCGCTGGCGCGAGCAGCACCGCTTGCAGAAGCGATGCGTCGCGGAAGCTGGCGAGCGAAACCGGTTTCAGAATCCTCCAGTAGTCTCGTGTTGTCTCAGCGTTTCGGAAGGAGTGTTTCATGAAGTTGTCGGACTTTGTCGTGCCCGACGCGATCATCGTCGACCTGAAAGCGTCCACGAAAGAGGATGCCATTCGGGCCTTGGTGCAAAGCCTGCGCGCCACCGGAAATATCAAAACAGACGACGAGCAAGGTATCGTCGCGGCCATCCTCAAGCGAGAAGAACTCGGATCGACCGGCATCGGGAACGGAGTAGCCGTGCCACACACGAAGCATGCGTCCGCCAGTAAGCTGGTGGCCACGATCGCCTTGGCCAAGGGTGGCGTCGATTTCGCCAGCCTCGA
>CAYSHJ010001022.1:0-1898 GCA_964430385.1 uncultured Planctomycetaceae bacterium | reverse complement strand
GCCTGGGAGCAGCCCATACCCGAGTCTGCCAATCCTCACCGAGGTAACACTATCAACCGGAGAGCCGGATGCGGGAAATCCGCACGTCCGGTTCGGAGGGAGGGGGGACCGAACTCAATCGGTCCTTCCTACCCCTATCGTGTTGCGCGCATGGCGCGCATAAAATACAAACGAAGTCCCTAACACGTGCTACGCCCGCAGTCTAACTCCCTCTCCCTCGCATCGGGGGAGAGGCTGGGGTGAAGGGGGTTCCTGGGCCGGTGGAGCGCCCGGCCCCCTTACTCTAACCCTCTCCCCCGCAGCGGGGGAGAGGGGACAAGACCCCCGAACGTGCGCTGTCGTGCTACAAACCGAACAGCACCCGCGAAAACCACGACACCGGCAAGTCCGGTTGCAGCCAACGCGCCGGCCGGCCGCATTGAGCCAGCACGTTTTCCGCCGCAAGGAACCCACTGCGTACAGCTCCTTCCATCGTGGCCGGCCAACCGGTGCGAGTCCAATCGCCAGCGAGCTGCAAGTTCGAGATCGGCGACTGCTGCAACGGACGAAGTTGATCCGAACCCGGCAGCGACGAGAACACGGCTCTGTGTTCCGTCACCATGCGAGCATGCCGCAGCTCGGCCGCGGCGGCTTCCGGCCAAATGGCTTTCAACTCGCTCACGACTTCGTCGATCACGTCGGTTTGCGAGCGCTGATTGAGATCGCGCGAGTTACTGATGACGACTTGATAGTAGCAGATTTTTGATTTTTGATTTTTGATTTCTGATTTAAGAGTCTGACCTCTGACCCCTGACCCCTGACCTCTGTTAAACATCCATTGACTCGATCGCCCGACGAGGACGGCGTGCGGCAACGATGTGATCGGCCGGTCGAACCACAAATGCACGCTGGCGATTGGGGCGGTTTCAAGTTGCTCGATGCCCGCGAGATCCACGTGCGTTCGCAGCCGCTCGGGCAACAGCGGCAACACGAGATAATGCGGCACGGCAAGGACGAAATGACTCGCCGCGAGCCGCTCGCCGTTTCGCAGTTCCACCACCGTGATGCGGCCTTCGTCGAGCAACAATCGCTCGACGCCCGTCTTCAGCCGGATCGTGACGCCTCGCGCCGACAGCCACTCGGTCAGCTTGCTGGCATACAAGTCGTCGAGCGGAATCGCCGGTCGCCACACTTCCCAACCGTGGCGATTTGCCAGAAAGCCATCGACGAAGACCTTGCGAGCGGCAGCGACGGAAACTCGATCCAGCGACTCGCTCAGCGCGCTCACGAGCACGACCCACCAAAATCGTTCGATGACGCTGGCAGGCTGTCGATGCGCGGCCAGCCAGTCGGCGAAGTTTGCTTGCAGCGCTGTCTCCGGTCGCTCGCGTGCGAGTGCTTTGAGACCGCGAGACAACGCCAACTTGTCTCGCCACGAGAGATAACTGAGCCGCAGAAACGCGGCCACCAAATGCAGCGGCGCGGGGAGTGGCATCGCGGAAAAACGACAGACGCGAGGAGGCGTCGATGAGTGTAGCCCGCTCTCGCCGAGAGCGGGGCTCGGCTCTCGGCGAGAGCCGGCTACACTGACCGGCGGCTCGACAAAGAACAGCTCCCGTTCACTGCGAAAGCTCTGTTCCAAACCGGTCACGCGGCAGAAGTGTCGGAAGTTGGTGCAGCAGCCCATCGCCACATGCTGGCAGTTGTCGATCAATTCGCCGGTCGCCGCATCCTCGAACGAACTGGCTCGCCCACCGAGCCGAGGCCGCGACTCCAGCAGCGTGACCTTCACGCCGGCATCCGCCAGCGCCACGCTCGCCGCCAGCCCCGCCAATCCTCCGCCAATCACGATCACGTCACTCATGCCGAGACTGTAGCCAACCTGCCAAACGATCGGCATCGTGCGGCCGATTGACAAA
>CAYSHJ010001021.1:0-4421 GCA_964430385.1 uncultured Planctomycetaceae bacterium | reverse complement strand
CCAGGCAGTTCATCGAGCGCGGCCAACGTCGGCTTGCCCGACGAGATCGCATAGCGGCCCAGCTCGATCTGCACGAACACTTTGACCACGCAACTGAACAGGATCAGCCATAGAAACGCAAACCCGTGCTCGGCCCCCAGCGATGTGGTCAGCAGTAATTCGCCAGACCCAACGATCGATCCCGCGAGAATGATTCCCGGACCGATTTTCCGCAGCGCCCCCCACAATGATTGCGGCGGATCCTGAATGTCATCATCGCCCATTTCGTAGGGATCGTAACTCGACGCTTGGCTCATGAGATTCTCGTTCTGTTTGTCATGGTGAATCATCCCAACAGTTCGCGAGCGACCGTTCCACCGCCAACCAGTGACACGGGACGTCCCGGACTGGCCATCAGTTCGCGTCGCGGGTCGACACCCAGCAGATGGTACGCGGTGCAAAGAACGTCTTTGGGATCAATCGGTCGGTCCGTGACATCGGCCGCCGAAGCGTCTGTCGCGCCGATGACTTGGCCACGCGGCACGCCGGCTCCGGCGAACAATTGACAGTACGCGCGCGACCAGTGGTCTCGACCCGGAGCACCGGCACTCGTTTCGTAGAACTTCGGCGTGCGGCCATGCTCACTGAGGCACAAGACGAGCGTGTCGTTCAACAAACCACGCTGGTCCATGTCGCGCAGCAGCGTCGAGAAGGCTCGGTCGAACGCCGGCAGCAAGAATTGCCGCATTCGCGAGTGGTGGTCGTAGTGCGTGTCCCAGCTTTCGTCGGTTTGGCCATACTCGTCCCAAACAACCGTCACGAACTTCACGCCCGTTTCGAGCAAGCGACGCGCAGATAGACAGGCTTGGCCGAACAGCGTCAGGCCGTAGTCTTCACGAAGCGCCATTGGCTCGCGCTCGAGCCGCAGGGCATCGCGAACGATTGGCGTGGTGAGAAATTCGAGGGCCAGCTCCCGTTGCCGTGAATAACTGCGTCCCGCCGACGATCGGTCGAGTTCCGCAGATTGCCTTTCGAACTGCATCAGCAATGAACGTCGTCGGTCCAGCACGTCGAGCGTGATTGCCGCGCCGTCTCCGGAGCCGAACTCAAAGCGTCCGTCCGGAGTAATCGCTCGAAACGGGTCGCCAAGCGGAGCCTCCCCGCGAAACTCGGTCCACAGCGGATCGTAGCTCGGTCCCAAGAAGCCGCCGAATGTGCCGGCCCGTTTATTCGGTCGAGCGTACAAGCTCTGCCGCCACGGCAGCATCACGTTCACCGGGACGCCGCGTGGTTGCGGATCGAGCTCGTTGCGTCCCGCGAGGTAGTCGATGACTCCGCCGATGTACGGCCATTGATCGGGATGTCGTTGTCGGCCTTCGATTCGCTCGGTGTCCGGATTGCCCGTCAGTGTGTAGGCCGCCGAGTGAATGTTCCACGGATGCGACATCGACCGCACCAACGTACAACGATCCAGCACCTGAGCCGTTCGCGGCAAGTGCTCGCAGATCGACACGCCCGGCAAACACGCATTGATGGCGGAGAACTCGCCGCGAATGCCAACCGGAGCGAGTGGCTTGGGATCAAACGTGTCGAGCTGGCTCCAGGCTCCGTAGATGTAGAGCAGCAAGCAACGTTTCGCGCGACCGAAGTTCGGCAGCGCGGAGGTGCTCGCTTCACCGCGAGCGGTCGCCGAAAGTGCCGAAAGCAGCGGCGTTCCAAGCAGTCCTTGTCCACCGGCACGCAACATTTCTCGTCGCCGAAGCTGCCCGCAATGAACTCTCCTTGAACCGACGTTTCGCAACATGACGTCCTTCTCAACGCGGCGGAGCCGCAAACAATGTGGCACGACGCTCCGCGTCGTGAATTGCGACGCGGAGCGTCGCACCACAATTTGCGTATGGCGCCGCACGTATTGACGACCGAGAATACTAAGGCGGTAGGTTTCTCGCGACTAACCGTTCCATCCAACGTTGAACTTGCAGCGCGTCGGCATAGGTCGCTCCGACGGGCACGCTTTCCAGACCTCGCACGACTCGGCAGAAGCAGCGCTGTTCCTCGGCCATCATGCCCGTCGGGCCGGAAAGATCAGCTCGAATTTCGAGTGGCATCGGCCACGAAGCTTTGTCGTCCCAGACTTCGATGGGTCGAGGATTCGGCGAGATGCGCGCGGCCCAGCCCTGCCCAAATACCTCCATGCGGTCGAAGCCGCGCGGTGCCATGCCCGTTGGCGTCAGATACGACGCGGCGAACGAGGCCAATGTGCCGTCGCTCCACTGCAACTGCGCCAACGCCAGATCAACCGCTCCGGTAGCCGTGCGATGGAACTGCGAGCTGAACCGCTCCGGATCCGCGCGATTCATCAAGACCTGTGCGGCGTACAAGTCGTGAACCATCGTCGCGAGCAGCGGGTTCTCACCGGGGAAGTCTGCGACGATCGTGGCCGGCCGATGCCGCACGCAGTCGATGAAGCTCAACCCGCCCCGTTTGGACGCTTCCTCTCGAAGCTGCTTGAACTCGCTGTTGAAGAGCACGATGTGGCCGATCATCAGATTGGATGAGTCGACGTTGAGCAGCGATGCCAGCCCTTCGGCTTCCACCAGTGATTCCGAAATCGGCTTCTCCAACAGCACCCGCTTACCGGCTTGCAGTAATTTGGTGGTGACTCGCACATGTTCCGTCGTCGAACACGCCACGACCCACGCTTCCGCGTTTGATTCCGCAATCGCCTGATCGAGATCGAGCCAGCCTCGCACGTCCGGCAACTCGCGATACAAGTTGTCGAGACTCGCCTGCCGCCGCGCGACGACAGCAACCAACTCGGCCTCCGCCAATCCCGAGAGTGTCAACGAATGCAGCCGCCCGAAGCGGCCGAGTCCGATCACTCCGACCTTCACCGGCTCGAATGTTTTGGGTGGGGGCATGGTCGCTTCAGGATGTTTCGCAACAAGAAAACCCCACTGGGCTTGTCCCAGTGGCTCGCTGGATTTTGCACTACTGCTTCGTCAACCCTAACTTTTGGGGTTCGTCTCAGTGAGCGGCACGGCGCTAGCCGCCGGTGTCGAGAGGACCGGCGGCTAGCGCCATGCCGCTCACGCAACCCAAATTCTTAGCTCTGACGAAGCACTACTTCGAGTTTGAGTTTGAGCTTACATCCGTTTTTGATCGAGTGTTGCACTGTCTGAGTTGACACCAGCCAGCTTGTCTGGCTGGTGAACGAGACTGGTGAGCTAGCAAGCAGCGCTCCCCATCTCCCCCGTTCTTCCCCCGCTTGCCGCCTTTGACGGCAAGCGGAGAAAGAAAAGGGGAGCGAGGAAAAGGGGCGGTGTCTTAGCTTGTCAATCTTCGGCTCCAGCCAGGCAAGCTGGCAGGGGGCCAAGACAAACTCATACAGTCGAAGCAGTGCAAAAGCCAACGAGCCAGCGCGATGAACGGGGTGGGCCAAGGACTATTTGACTGGCAGAACTCGCAGTCGAATCAGCGGCGTGCAGGGGCCGGGGCGACCACCTCGCAGGTCGCTGGCCCACGAACGGGCGATTGTGATGCCGTAATCACCCGCTTTCCATTCGCTGACCTGTAGCGGGATCGTGATCTCGTTTTGATCCGCGGTGAGCGTGATCGGCGCTCGCAGGCCGCAGCCAGCCGAGGGCGTCGGGCCGTTGACGACGACACCCAACGTCGCTGGGGCGTTCGCGCGGCGATGAATCTTCACCGGCAAGTTCACAGTCTGACCTTCGACGACACTGATCTCGGAAATACTCGTCTCTAGCCAGGTGTCGAGCGGTTCGGCGACAACGGCACGCGCCTGCCAGCTTGGGCGGACATGCATGCGGTCGTTGTGCCCATTGCCGTACAGCGTCATGTATTGAGCTTCGCGTTCGACCACGCGGCCATCTTGCTCGGTGCGGCCGATGACTCGAAACGGCACGATTGTGCCAACACTGGCCTCGGCCGGAGCGGTGATCGTCAGCAGCAATTTAGGCGATCCCGTGCCGTCCCAGGTGCCATACCAGGACGTCGGCCAATTGGTCACGCTTCCCTTCCAGCCTTCCGGCAAACCTTCAATGCGGACGGAGATGTCGTTCGTCGGAGAACCCCATTTGAGGACTTCGACGACAAACGCGGCGCTCGTGCCTGGTCCCCAAATCGGCACGGCGTCGGGCCATTGATAGATCAGGAAGTCCGGCTGCAACAGCTCACAAGTCAGACGATAGGCAGCTCGGGGACTGGCGGACCCGTTGAGATCACGGACTCGCAGGAAATACTCGCCGTCAGCGGCGGCTCGGAACGTCAGCCAACTGTCATTCGAGACAAAGTCGTGAGCACACTGCACGTACGCACCGAACGCCGCCCCGTCATCGTTCTCGGCCAGTTTTTTTCCGGTCGCGTCGTAAAGCTCCAAGTGCGAATCGACCGTCGTGTTGAAAAATCGCTGTGACGCGACC
>CAYSHJ010001020.1:0-12451 GCA_964430385.1 uncultured Planctomycetaceae bacterium | reverse complement strand
ACGGCGCGTTTTTCGAGGACCATCGGCTCGTTGGGGCGCTCTCGAAATCGCCTACCCATTGTGATTGTCGAAAATTAGCCCCGTTCTGCACCGAAAAGTGAATCGCCATAACTCCAAGCGCCACCTACGGCAGTGCCATTCAGTTACGTCCCCATTCTTTCTTGCAGCCAGTCGGACCAATGCAGACTCATGTCGGCGACCGCGAGGATTGTCACACGGCCGGCGACAGATTGGGGATTCCGGAAGCCGCAAGCTATCGCAGTGTCGCTCCCAACTTTGTGGCGCAGGTGTCGATGATCGACTTCGCCGCCGCGTCGACAGGAACCCAATTGCCCCACTAAAAGCTTACATGAGTTTGCGTTCGGTCAAACCCCAGCGAATCGGGTAGCCGATCGCATCAGCAAACAGTAATCTGTGGCAGGCAATCCGGCAGTCCGATGACAAGAACGATGCGGCATTGAAGTGGTCCACAAGCAACTCGTAGGCTGGCTCTCCAGGTCCGTCCGGTCGGGGGGCGAACCGATCACTGTCCTGTGGAGTTGAAGGGATGACGAACAGACACTCCCGATCCGAGTCGCATTTGTCGCAACCTCGATTCGCCCACGCGCGGCTTTCGCGGCGAACGGCCATTCAAGCGGGAAGTATCAGCCTGCTCGGGCTGGGGATGAATCACGTCGCTGGTCTGCGAGCCTTGGCCGACGAGACGTCGTCATCGAAACCAGCTTCGCACAAGGCGGTCATCTACATCTTCTTATCCGGTGGACTCACTCAGCACGACAGCTTCGATCCGAAGCCGGAGGCTCCCGACACCATTCGGGGTGAGTTCGCTCCCATCGCCACGCGTACGCCGGGAGTGCAGGTCTGCGAGCACTTGCCGATGTTGGCGGCTCGTAGCGACAAGTGGGCAATGGTCCGATCGCTCACGCATCCGTTCAACGATCATTCGACCGGCCATCATGTGATGTTGACTGGCCGCTCCGAGCAGCCGATTGGTTTCGACGGCAATCGTCCCACGCCCCACGATTTCCCGGCCATCGCGTCCGTCGCGAACGGCGTTGTGCGGCGGATCAACAATCTTCCGCCGGCGGCCGTCTTGCCCGAGAAGCTGATTCACGTCACCGGCCGCACGATCCCCGGACAGTTCGCCGGGCAGATGGGTTGGCAGTTCGATCCGTGGTTCATTGAGGCCAGCCAGTTTCGCGACTCGAAGTACATTCACGGAGCGTTTCCGCAGTACGGCTTTCAGCGGTGGGAGGGAGCCCACAATCCTCCCGGCTATGTCTTTCAAGCCCCTCGCTTGGAGCTACAACAAGGCGTGCTGCAAAATCGTTTTGATGGACGCGTCCAGTTGCTGAGTACACTGGATCGGCAGCGCCGCCAGTTGGATGAGGCCGCGCAGACGGGTGAGTTCGATCGGTTCCGGCAGTCGGCCGTCTCTCTGCTGAACAGTGGCGGAGTCCACCAAGCGCTCGACGTGCGATCTGCTCCCGAGGCCGCGCAGGATCGATATGGCCGCAACTCGTTCGGCTGGTCGTTGCTCATGGCTCGGCAGTTGGTGGAGGCTGGAGTCAGTCTCGTGCAGGTCAACCTCGGCAACAATGAGTCCTGGGACACGCACGAGAAGTCGTTTCCCAATCTGCGAGACTTCCTGCTGCCTCCCACCGACTGTGCCGTCTCGGCACTGATTGATGATCTCGACGAGCGGGGTCTCTTGAACGACACACTGATCGTGATGGCCGGCGAGTTCGGTCGCACGCCCAAGATCTTCACGTTCAACGGAGCCATCTCAAAACTCCCTGGCCGCGATCATTGGGGAGCCGTGCAGTCGGTCTTCTTCGCGGGAGGCGGAGTGACAGGGGGCGCGGTCGTCGGATCGTCGGATCGCATTGGCGCCTATCCCGCCGCCGATCCACAACGTCCCGAAAACATGGCCGCCACGATCTACCAAGCTCTCGGTCTGCCGCGTACGATCGTCTGGAACGACCGCCTCGATCGCCCACACCACATTTACCACGGTGATCCGATCGCCGGCTTGACGAGTTAATAGCAATCCAATCAATGACCAACGCCAGCATTTGACTCGTTCCCATTCGAAAGCAGTTGCCATGACAACACCGCTTGCTCGTCACCCAAGTCTTGATCGGCGAAGCATGCTGCAAGCCGGCTCGGTGGGGCTGCTGGGACTGGGCATGAATCACGTCGCCGCGTTGCGAGCGGCCGATGTTGTGTTGTCGCTGCCGATGGCGGGGCGGGCCAAGGCGACGATTCTGGTGTTTTTGTCGGGCGGATTGACGCAGCATGACAGCTTCGATCCCAAGCCGGATGCGCCGGCGGATATTCACGGTGAGTTCTCGCCGATCGCCACTCAGACTCCGGGAGTTTTCCTCTGCGAACATCTGCCAATGCTTGCCGCTCGCAGCCAAAAGTGGAGCCTGATTCGCTCGCTGACGACGCCGTACAACGAACACTCGCAAGGGCACACCTCGATCCTCACCGGCCGCACGCCGATGCCGACCGGCTACAACCCAAGCAAGCCGCAGTCGTCCGATTGGCCGTCGATTGCGTCGGTTGTTGGCGAAGCCGTTCCGAAGCGAACCAACAACCTGCCGCCGGCCGTCGTTCTGCCCGAGCGGCTCGTGCATAACACCGGGCGAGTGCTGCCTGGCCAGTTCGGCGGACTGATGGGAAGCCGGCGCGATCCGTGGTTTGTGGAAGCGTCGCCTTACAACTCCAAGTCCTACGGAGCCTATCCCGAATACGAGTTCCACTTCGTCCGCGGCCGCGAGCGGAACAAGGAACTGACGTTTCAGTCTCCGAACCTCAATCTGCCTCAAGGGCTGAGCCGCACTCGACTGGCCGACCGCGATGGCCTGCGTGCCCTGTTGGACGGGCAGCGTCGCGATCTCGAGCGAGCCGCATCCACCGAGCCCTACGATCGACATCGCCAAGCCGCGATCTCTCTGCTGACCGACGCCAGTATACAACGCGCCTTCGATGTGCATAACGCCGATCCGCAGACGCTCGACCGTTACGGACGCAATGCGTTTGGCTGGTCGTTGCTGATGGCCCGGCAACTGGTTCAGGCCGGAGTCAACTTGGTTCAAGTGAACCTCGGCAACAATGAGTCCTGGGATACCCACGACAACAATTTCCCATTGCTTCGCGACTGTCTGCTGCCGCCGACGGACCAAGGCATCTCGGCGCTCCTGGATGACCTTCAGACGCTCGGCATGTTGGATGAGACGCTGATCGTCATGGTGGGCGAGATGGGCCGCACTCCCAAAGTGAACGGCGCCAACCGCAGCCCTGGTTGCAAAGCGGGCCGCGATCATTGGGGAGCCGTTCAAACAGTCTTCGTCGCTGGCGGCGGAATCAAAGGGGGCGTCGTGGTCGGAGGGTCCGACAAGCACGGGGCTTACCCAGCCTTCGACGCTCAGCGGCCCGAGAACCTCGCGGCGACGATCTATCACGCCATGGGCATTCCCAGCACCGCCGCCTGGAAAGACGAACTCGATCGCCCCCATCACATCTATCACGGCGAGCCGATCGCCGGACTCAGTTAATGGCCCGCGCCATGACTTCACGAAGGTCTCATCAACACACACTCGGCATCAACCGGCGAGAGCTGGTATGAGTTTGCAGGCCACTGCTGATATTCTAATACTCGTGCGATTTGCCAATCGAATCACGCATCGAGCACTTTAACGATAATACCGGTCATGTCGTCTTGCTGGTGATGGCCGTCGGCGAATATGCGAGCCGCTCGCCACAGGGCATTGAAGATCCCGCTGGCAGCGGCGTGTGAGTTGGCGGCGACCGTTTCGACGATGCGTGACTCTCCGAACAAGTCGCCGTCCCAATTCGCTGCCTCGCGGAACCCATCGGTCAACAGCAGCAAGACGTCACCCGGCTCCAGAGGAATCTGAGAGGGGGCCTCGTAGCTGATGTCCTGCCCCAGCCCGATCGGAACGCCGCTGGAGGGAACTTTGTGCTTCAACTGTCCGGCGCGGCTGACGATCAGCATTCCTTCACCGGCTCCGCCGTAGGTCAGGGTTCGCCCGTCGGGTTGCAACCGTCCCAGTGAGAGGACGGCGAACGGGCCATCGAGGCCGCGCTTGCAAACCAAGCGATTGCAGACACTCAAAATCTCTTGAACGTCGGAGTGATATTCAGCGAGCATTTCCAAATACGCCGCGATCGTCGCGCTCAGGATGGCAGGACCGAACCCCTTGCCGCTGACATCACCCGCCACGAGCCCCAACGATCCGTCGGAAAACTTCAAGTAGTCAAACCAGTCGCCGCAGGTTTGCTTGGCCGGATACGCCCCACCAAAGATCTCGAAACCCTTCCACCGTGGATGCTCGGCGGGCAGGAGTGCCTTTTGAACCAAATGAGCGAAGTTGATTTCGCGAGTGAGCTGTCGCCGTTCCGTCACATCGAGCGCCACGCCGATCGTCCCCGCAACCTCCTGATCAGCTTCGCGCAGCGGATCGATTTTGACTTCAAAAATGCGTCCCAGCCATTCGGTTCCGAGCGCGGCAGACTGTCCCTCGAGCGCCTGTTGATGTGCTTGAATGGTCCCTTCCGCTTCGCCGGTTGTACGGAAGTATTCCTCCAGCGTCTTTCCCACGATCTGCCGCGGATCAAGGTTGAGGAGCTGTAATCCTGCTCCCAGCACGCTCGTGATTTCCAACGCACAGTCGGTCGTCCAAATGATCACCGGCACATGGCGCAGCACCTGTTGGAAGCGGTTGTCCTGGTGAGCCAGTTCGCGATGAAAGTGATGCCGGTCGATGGCGTACCGCAACACGCGAGCGATTGCTGAGCCGGGAAAGGCCCCTTTCACCAGATAGTCTTGCACACCGCTGTGCATCACTTCGCTGGTCAGGGTTCGGTCATCGGTCGCCGTCATCACCACCACGGGAGTATTGCGGGCCGCAGCGACGATGCGATGGCAGGTTTCCAACCCCTCACAATCCGGCAACCACAGATCCAGCAAGATGACGTCGAACCGTGATGCGACAAGCTGCTCGAGGGCTTCCGCCAACGACTCGCACTGTACCAGCTCGTATTCGAAACCTTCGACTTGTCGCAGCGATTGCGTGACGAACATCCAGTCAACCGGATTGTCCTCGACCAGCAAGATTTTCATGAGCGCCCCGGTGGTGACTTTCAGGTGGGCAGCGTGGAAGCGCGGTTTGACGTTGGCGGGAATCAGCATACGCGGTTGGATCGTTTTTCCAAGTCCCGACAACCACGGCGAACTTGTTGCATCCATCCCCTCGGCCTTGAGAGTCGCGACCGTTTCTGGTTCTGGACCGCTGCCCAAGACGATTTGACTTCGAGGCTACGACTTTTTGTGAATCTCCGCATCCGTACGAAATACGGATGTTTTTTCGATTTCAACAAAACTGCCGTGATGGACTGGTCGGCCTTTGATAGATTGTGGTTGTGGCTCTTTTTGGCCGGAAACAGGCTGCCGCGCTCAATCGTCTTCGGCCTCGGAAACGTCAGCGAGCCAACTGGCTCGTTGGCGGGAGAGGATTATGCCGCGCCCCAGAAACTTCGTCGCGTGGACGGTCATCGGCACGCTGCTGGCGTTGGTTCTACCCGTCTTAGGCGCCGCGATCGCGGGATTGTTGTTCCCGGAATTCCGCTTGACCCTCCTGCCATTGCACGCGCTGGTCGAGGGCGCGGGGGGACTGATCGCGCTGGCCATCGCGGGCATTCTCCTGGCCGAGCTGCGCCACAAGTCGGACACGAGCCACTACCCGTGGATGGCGGCTGGGTTGGCGAGCATGGGCGTGCTCGATCTGTTTCACGCGGCGTCGCCTCCCGGCAATCAGTTCGTCTGGTTACGGAGCACGGCGACATTCGCGGGCGGAGTTTTCTTCGGACTGGTGTGGATTTCCTCGCGCGTCCCTCAGCGCGTCCGCCGGTCAGAGTTTCCGTTCGCCGTCGCTCTGTTGTCTGTGGTTGTCGGCGGAGCGTCGATCATGGCTTCCGATGACTTGCCTGCCATGCGGACGCCTGATGGACATTTTTCCACAATCGCTGTGGCGCTCAACATGACCAGCGGCCTTGGGTTTCTGGCGGCAACCGTGTTCTTCGTTCGACGATTCTTGGCGACAGGAGACGCCGAGGACTGGTTATTTAGCGTGCAGACCGCGCTGTTTGGCGCGGCCGGACTTCTGTTTGCGTACTCTGTCGTGTGGGACGGAGCCTGGTGGTGGTGGCATGTGCTGCGTTTGGCGGCTTATATCGCCGCGATGTCGTACGGCTTGCGAACGTTTCGCGATGCCGAGCGCGAACTGCTTCAAGTGAATTTACAATTGGCCCAGACTAACACGACGCTCGACCGAACTGTCGAGGAGCGAACGGCCAAGCTGCGCGCGATCGAGGAGCGCTTCGAGCTGGCAGTGCGTGGCTCGACGGACGGCCTTTGGGACTGGAATGTCCCCACGGCCGAGGTCTATTACTCGCCGCGCATGAAAGAGTTGGTCGGTTACTCGGACAACGAGTTTCCCAATGTCTTCGCGTCATTTGAATCGCATCTGCATCCGGACGATCACGATTGGGTGCTGCGCGAGGTGGATGCGCATCTGAGGCACCGCAAGGCCTACGACGTCGAATATCGGCTGCGTACCAAGTCGGGCAAGTACCGTTGGTTTCGCGCGCGCGGCCAGGCGATCTGGAATGACGCCGGTCAACCGCAGCGCATGGCCGGCTCGATCACTGATGTGACGGAAGAGCATCGGCTGCGCGAGTGGTTCCGTCTGGCGGTCGAGGCGTCGCCGACCGCGCTCCTGATGGTGCATCAAGACGGCCGCATCCAGATGGCCAATTCGTGCAGCTTGACGTTGTTCGGTTACAGCGAGGCGGAGTTGATCGGGCAGCCGATCGAGATTCTCATACCGGAGCGGTTTCGAGCCGGCCATCCCGCGCAGCGGAATCAGTTCTTTCAAACTCCGGTCCAGCGGGCGATGGGAGCTGACCTGGACTTGCTCGGTGTCCGCAAGGACGGCTCCGAGTTTCCCGTCAAAGTCGGACTCAGCCCGGTGCAGACGGCCGAGGGTCAGGCCGCAATCTGCGGTGTGATGGACATCACGGACCAAAAGAAGACGCTGGAAGTCTTGCGGCAGGCGAAAGAGGCCGCCGAATCCGCCAGCCGCGCGAAGAGTTCGTTTCTGGCCAACATGAGCCACGAAATCCGCACGCCCATGAACGGCATCATCGGCATGGCTCAACTGCTCGCTCACACCGAACTGCAATCGCAGCAGCGGGACTACCTGGCGACCGTCGATGAATCGGCCCACATCCTGTTGCGGCTGCTCAACGACATCCTTGACTTCTCCAAGATCGAGGCGGGCAAGCTGGAACTGGAGTGCATCGACTTTCGCGTCTCGGAATGTGTGGCCCGCGCCTCGCAAATGCTCGGACTGCGAGCCGCGGAGAAAGGGCTGGGGATCGCCTGCCGCGTCGCACTGGAGATCCCGGATTATCTGCGCGGCGATTCCGGCCGGTTGCAGCAAGTGCTGGTCAATCTGCTCGCCAACTCGGTGAAGTTCACGGCCGTTGGCGAAATCTTCGTGAACGTCAATGCCGAGTCGATCACGCACGATTTGGTCCGGCTGCATTTTTCGGTGAGCGATACGGGCATTGGAATTCCCGAGGATAAGCAGGACCAGATTTTTCATCCGTTCGAGCAAGCCGAAACCTCGACGACGCGGCGCTTCGGCGGCACCGGCCTGGGCCTCACGATCTCGCGACAGCTTGTCGAGTTGATGCGCGGCCGGATGTGGGTCGAGAGCAAACCCGACCGCGGCTCGACGTTTCACTTCACCGCCGAATTTGGAATCGACGCCGATCAGCATCTGCACGAACCGGCGGAACTCAACTCGCTGCTCGACCTACCGGTGCTGGTCGTAGACGACAACTTCACCAATCGCCGCATCCTGAGCGAGATGCTGCAACACTGGCGGATGCAGCCGGTGCTGGCCGACTCCGCCGCCGCCGCCCGACAAGCCCTGCAAACAGCGGCAGAATCACGGCATCCGATTCGACTGATCCTGCTCGACCACCACATGCCCGGCGAAGACGGTTTCCACTTCGTCGAGAGCGTGAGCAGCCTTCTAAAACGCGAACGATGTGCGATCATCATGATTTCGTCAGCTTCGTCACCTATCAACGCGGACCTCTGCCAGAAACATGGCATTGGCCGATTCATGACCAAACCGGTCATCGCGTCGGAGTTACTTGACGAGGTGCTGCGTCAATTCGGACGGTACACAACCGTCGCGTCGC
Organism: uncultured Planctomycetaceae bacterium; assembly: GCA_964430385.1. Taxonomy (GTDB): domain Bacteria; phylum Planctomycetota; class Planctomycetia; order Planctomycetales; family Planctomycetaceae; genus CAYSHJ01. The sequence goes on along the minus strand of CAYSHJ010001020.1, from coordinate 4,147 downwards.
CCTCACCGCCGACTGAGACAAAAACGTCGCACGTTCACCCGCGCCGCGTGCTGCTGGTCGAAGACAACGCAATCAATCGCCGCGTCGCGGTGGGGCTGCTCCGTGCGCGCGGGCATCAGGTGGTCATGGCGGAGAACGGACAAGAGGCGGTTAATACGCTCGCCGATCAAGAGTTCGATATCGTCCTGATGGACATGCAGATGCCCGTGATGGACGGCTACGAAGCGACCGCCGCGATTCGTAAACGCGAGCATCAAATCGGCGGCCACATACCGATCGTGGCCATGACGGCCGAGGCCCTTAAGGGCGACCGCGAACGCTGCCTCGCCGCCGGCATGGACGACTACGTCTCAAAACCAATCGCTCCCGCCGAGATGTATCGCGCGGTTGAGCGATTTCCAGCCGTCTGCCTGACCGCCGACACTGAACTTCCAGATTCTCCGGAAATCAGCACAACTCCTTCTGAGACGCGATCCGAGAAGTGCGAGGGTGAGCTTTCCGCCGAGCCGCGCGCTGCCGACAAATTCGGCTCGGCGGGAGCCGTGCCCTCTCAGAATCCGACTCTTCCGACCGCCCTTCAGCGCGACACCCAGACGCAAGCTCCGGCGGCTCGATCAGACTCCACTGGTTGCGGCACGCTGCCCACGATCGATTGGAACATCGCGAAAGAGTGTCTCGGCGATGGGTCTGAAGTGCTGTGCGAGTTCTCGGAGTTGATGAAAGCGCAAACCCCGCTACTGCTGGCCGACATTCGCCGCGCGGTCGAATCCCGCGACTCCAAACTGCTGCGACGCTCCGCGCACACGCTGAAAGGCTCCGTCACGTACTTCGGAGCCGAGCCGCTCGCCCAAGCGGCGTTGGCCCTCGAAAACCTCGGCCGCGCCGAGTCGTTTGACGGCACGACCGAAATGCTGGCCACACTCGAACAAGAAATCGCCCGCGTCCTGGTGGCCCTGAATGCCGGCCCTCCAGATGCGACGTCGTGACCGGATACGCACTGCGGCTTATTCTGCGGTCCGTCGAGCCTGCCTTTGATGGGCGATGTCAGCCTGTCGACCATCAAGTCTCGCGTTTCACGACAACGGCTGCGTCGCCTCCCCCAGACGACCTGGATTATTATTACCAGCGCATTCAGGCGACATGTACGATACAAAAGAAAGACTTGTTCTCGGCATGTCTCGTCTTCCGCTGGGAGTGTTCGAATGCCGTCTGAAACTGCGCAGTCACGTCGTGGGATCGCCGGTTTCCCGATCATGTCAGCCGCTGTGGCGGTCATGAATCGTCTGACCTACCCGCGCAAATTTGCACTCATCAGCCTGTTGTTCGCCGTGCCGTTGGGCTGGGTCATGTTTCAGTTGTTCTCCAAGATGGACCAGCAGATTGTTTTTGCTCGCAAGGAACTGCAAGGCACCACGTATCTGCGATCGCTGCAGAAGCTGTTGACCGACGTGACGCAGAGCCGGCGGTTGGTCAGCGACGGGATTTCAAGGCGGCCCGACGTCGTACGGCTGCAAGACATGATCGAACGCGATGTCCAAGAGATACTGACGGTGGACCAGCGGCTGGACAAGGAACTGGACGGTTCGACCCGTTGCCAGACGCTGCGAGCGAAACAGCGAAGCCTACACGACGAATTTCTCAGCCTCACGCCGCAGGACTCCGACCGACTGCATCAGAAACTCATCGAGGACGTACGCGAGCTGATGAAGCATATCGGCGACACGTCGAATCTCATCCTCGATCCCGACCTTGATTCCTATTACCTGATGGACGCCGCCCTACTCAAGCTGCCCGAACGACAGACGCAGCTCGCTGAGAACCGGCTACTCGCCCGGAAACAATTGGCGAACGAGCCGTTGACGTCGGCGGAACAGACTGAGTTCATCCGCTTTGCCGGGCTGCTCGACGCCAACCTGACCGATTTCGGGCGGGGTATGCGGATCGCGTTTGAATCCAATCGTTCCAACCTGCGGACGCGGCTCGAGCCGAACGTGCGCATTGCCACGGACGAGGGGCGGCGGCTCGTGGATCACATTCGCAACCAGGTGGTCCCCGAGCCAAAGCCGGCGACGCTCGCCGAATATGACAAAGTGGCCGCTCGATTCCTCGACACCGATCTGCTGCTGTGGGACGTGACGGTCGGCGAATTGGAGCGGCTACTGATAGCCCGCATTGACGGGTTTGTGTCGCAACGACGGTTGATTCTCGCGGTGGCGTGTGCGGCGCTGCTGCTGGTCACTTATCTCTGGGCCGGATTCTACGCCGCCGTGATGCAGACGGTCGACGCTCTGGAGCAGGCCACCGAGCAAATGATGAAGGGAGAATTCGACAACGCGATACCAGACGTGCCCACCAAGGATGAACTCGGCAAGGTCGTCGTGGCGTTCAACACGATCGGTCGGCGGTTGCGAGCCGAATGCGAGCAGGCCCAAGTGGCAAACCGGGCGAAGAGCGAATTCGTGGCCAACATGAGCCACGAAATCCGCACGCCGATGAACGGAATCATCGGCATGTCTCAGTTGCTGGCTCAGACGGAACTGCGGTCGCATCAGCAAAATTATTTAGCATCCATCAATGAGTCCGCCCAGATCCTGTTGCGGCTGCTTAACGACATCCTCGACTTTTCGAAGATCGAAGCGGGTCGGCTGGAATTGGAGTGTGTGGACTTGGGCCTCTCGGAATGCGTCGCCCACGCCTTGCAAATGCTCGCACTGCGAGCGGCGGAGAAGAACCTGGAGATCGTTTGCCGCATCGCACCGGAAATCCCCGATCATCTGCGCGGAGATCCAGGCCGCCTGCAGCAAGTGCTGGTCAATCTGGTCGGGAACGCGGTGAAGTTCACCGAAGCCGGCCAGATTTTCGTGAACGTCGACGCTGAGTCGATAACGCACGACCTGGTCCGGCTGCATTTTTCTGTGAACGACGCGGGCATTGGGATTCCGGCCGACAAGCTGGACCAGATTTTCCGGCCGTTCGAGCAAGCCGAATCGTCGACAACGCGGCGTTTCGGCGGTTCAGGGCTGGGCCTGACGATCTCGCGGCAGCTTGTCGAAATGATGCACGGCCGGATCTGGGTCGAGAGCGAACCCGCCCACGGCTCGACGTTTCACTTCACCGCCGAATTTGGAATCTCGGCCGATCAGCATCGGCACGAACCGGCGGAACTCGACTCGTTGCGCGACCTGCCCGTGCTGGTCGTTGACGACAACCTCACTAATCGCCGCATCCTGAGCGAGATGCTGCAACACTGGCGCATGCAGCCGATACTGGCCGACTCCGCCGCTGCCGCGCGACAAGCTCTGCAAGAATCGGAAGAGTCACGGCGTCCGATTCGACTCATTCTGCTCGACCACCACATGCCCGGCGAAGATGGATTCCACTTTGCGGAGAGCGTGCGTGGCATGCCGCAACGTTCCCAATGCCCCATCATCATGATCTCGTCGGGTTTATCACCGCTCACCACGGACTCATGCCAGACGCACGGAATTGCCCGAGTCATGAACAAACCGGTCATCGCGTCGGAGTTGCTCAACGAGGTCCTGCGCCAATTCGGAAGATACACGAGGGTCAAGCTGGCGCAGCCGCCGTCTATGACGACAGCCTCGCAGGTACACCCGCGCCGAGTGCTGCTGGTGGAGGACAACGAAATCAATCGCCGCGTGGCGGTCGGTCTGCTCCGTTCGCGCGGGCATCAAGTGGTCGTGGCGGAGAACGGACAAGAGGCGGTCAACACGCTCGCCGAACAGGAATTTGATGTCGTCCTGATGGACATGCAAATGCCCGTGATGGACGGCTATGAAGCGACCGCCGCGATCCGCCAACGCGAGCCTCAAACCGGCGGTCAGATTCCGATCGTGGCCATGACCGCCGAGGCCCTCAAAGGAGACCGCGAACGCTGTCTTGCCGCCGGCATGGACGACTACGTCTCGAAGCCAATCGCCCCCGCCGAGATGTATCGCGCGGTTGAGCGATTCCCAGCCGTCTGCCTGGCCGCCGACACCCAGTCGCAAGCTCCAGCGGCCAGATCAAACACCACTGATTGCGGCACGCTGCCCGTGATCGATTGGATGGTCGCGAAAGCGTGTCTCGGCGATGGGTCTGAAGTGCTGTGCGAGTTCTCGGAGTTGATGAAAGCGCAAACCCCGCT
>CAYSHJ010001019.1:0-4140 GCA_964430385.1 uncultured Planctomycetaceae bacterium | reverse complement strand
CGCACGCAGCGAGTACACATCACGCAGCGGTCGGTGAACAACGTGATCTGGTCGCCAATGTAGTCCTTGTCCGGCTTGAGCTCCTTCGGCTCCATCAATCGGCTCTGCATGTGGCCGAACTTGTAGGTGTAGTCTTGCAGGAAGCATTCGCCCGCTTGATCGCACGTCGGGCAGTCGAGCGGATGATTGAGCAGCAAGTACTCCAGCGTCGCCGCCTGAGCCTGCTTGACCTTCGCCGAGTCGGTCACGATCACCGAACCATCCTTGACCGGAGTCTGACACCCCGGTACGACCCTGGGCACCATCGCGACAGTGCCATCCGGCTTCTTGTCGCCGACCTCGACGAGGCACATGCGGCAACTCGCCACAACGGTCAGTGCCGGATGCCAGCAATAGTGTGGAATCTCAATGTCGGCTCGCTTCGCCGCCTGAATGCAATTCAGCCGCTCGCTGTCGCCAATCGAAACTTCTTTGCCGTTAACTGTGACTGTGGGCATTTCGATCTTTTTCTTTTGGGAACGCTAATCTGCGCTGATCGTCGCTAATGGGGAATTACTCGTCGCCGCCGAAAAATCTCTTCACATCGCGTGCGCCGTGGAGGACTCGCCGAATTCCGGTTGTTGAACGAGCATCTCGAAACGGTCATAGATTCGGTCAATCTGTCGGTCAGCGGCTTGTCGGTCGTTGTGGGCGATGTAGGTCCAAATCTCGTCAATGTCGGCTTCGGCACGTTTGCTCAAAACGAATTCGTTCATGTCGCGTGTTGCTCCGCGTCGAGCCGAGCACGACCGCGAACCTTAACATCCTCGGCATGAGCACGAAGTTCGGCCACCGACCGGAATCGCACCACGTTTCCAGTCTCAAAGTCTTCGTCCGCTTCCGCGAGCAGCCGGCGCAATTCTTTGATCTCCGGTGTTTCGGCCCGTCGCTGCTGCATGTCCCACAACGCCGCCTCGATCACCGCCTCGCGCGAGGCGAAGTGGCCGGAATTGACTTCCTCTTCCACAAAGCGTTCGAGTTCTGGGGAAAGTGTGGCGACCATGAAGGTTCTCCTGCTGTTTGTTTTGTCGCTTTTAGACTGCGGCCAAATTCGACGAATCGACTTCCGAGCAGTCCGGCAGTTCATGCAGTGCTTCTGGAGCAAAGTCCGCTCCGTTCGGCCATGTGATTGTTCCGCAAACGCGATCCAAAACAACTTGCTCAAAGAAGTCACGTGCTCGCAGCGGCTGAAAGATCGGCCCAGTGAGTTCGTTCTTGAGATCGACGACCTTTTCAACACCGTCATTGAACGTCAACTGCAGCCGAAACGCTCCGCTGACAGACGCTTTTATGATTCGCCGAATCATGACGTTCTCCCAATCAATCCAACGGCGGAAATTCGGGGCATCTGACATCACGACTTTCGGTTTGATGTTTACTCCTGGGCTATGTCTGTCACTTCTGCTGTTCCCACTTCGCCAAAATCAGATCGAAGCGGAGAGCCTGCTCTTCCCACTTTTCCAACAGTCTTTCGTAGCGATCCTCATTCTGTCGTTGCCGTTCCCGTAATTCATCAATCTCGCGCTGTTGGCGAGTGGTAATTTCGATCACCTTTTTTTTCGTCTTTAGTTGATCGTCGCATTCTGCGTAGTGCCGCTGAACCGTTTCGATCAGTTTCTGGTTCGCTTCGAGTTGCCGCTCACTTTCCTCAAATTGCGGGTCACGACCCTTCAGTGGTCTGCTAGGAAGCGATGTCATGGCGAACTCCGAAAAGTTGTCAAAATCCTGCCGATTTCATCAATGCCCCGACTTCATCTTCAAACTCACGAGCGTGCTCTTTCTTCCGCTGTTGATCCAGTCTTCGAAGTCGCTGCGGTATTTGTTGATGGCGTTTTTGACGGGCCAGGCGGCGCCGTCGCTGAGGCCGCAGATCGTCGTGCCGGGGATGATGCCCATGCTGTTGGCCACTTCCAGAAGCAGGTCGATGTCGCGGAGTTGGCCGCGGCCGTCGAGGATGCGCTCCAGGATTTTCGTCATCCAGGCGGTTCCCTCGCGGCAGGGAGTGCATTGGCCGCAGCTCTCGTGTGAATAGAACCGGCAACTGTTGTAGAGCACCTCGACGATGTTGGTCTGGTCATCGATGACGATCACCGCCGCCGTCCCCAGGCCCAGGCAGCCGACTTTGCCGGGGCCGTTGAAGTCCAGCGGCGTGTCGAGTTCCTTCTCGGTGAGGAAGCCCATGCTCATGCCGCCGGGGACGACCGCTTTCGCCTTGCGGCCTTTCCAGACGCCGCCTGCGTAGTCGTCGATCAGCGTGCGAGCGGTGATGCCCATCGGCAGTTCGTAGCAGCCCGGCTTGTTGACGTGGCCGCTGACGCAATACAGCTTCGGTCCGTAGCTGCCGGCGTCGCGCGGGTTGGCCAGGTCGGGAGGCACGCCCATCGACTTGAACCACTCGACGCCCCGATCCAGGATGTGCGTCACGCAGGCGAGCGTCTCGATGTTGTTCACGATCGTCGGCTTGCGGAACAGCCCTTCAATGGCCGGAAACGGCGGCTTGATCCGCGGCCACGCGCGCTTGCCTTCGAGGCTTTCGATCAGCCCGGTCTCCTCGCCGCAGATGTACGCTCCCGCCCCGCGATGCAGATACACGTCGAGGTCTTTGCCGCTGCCGAGAATGTTCTTGCCCAGCAGGTTCGCCTTGTAGCAATCCTCGATCGCCTGCTTGAGTGCTCGATAGCTGCGGCCGAATTCGTACCGCAAATAGATGTAGGCCGTGCCGCACTTGATCGCGTGGCAGGCGATGGCGATCCCCTCGATGATCTGATGCGGGTCGCCCTCCATGATGATGCGGTTGTTGAACGTCCCCGGCTCGGACTCGTCGGCGTTGACCGCGAGATAAACCGTCGTCGCGTCCTTCGGCAGGAACGTCCACTTCACACCGGTCGGAAACCCGGCCCCGCCCCGGCCTCGTAGCCCTGACGCCTTGACGGTCTCCGTGACCTCGGCCGGAGCCATCTTCAGCGCCTTCTCGAGCGCTCGATAGCCGCCGTCCGCGCGATACGTTTCGAGCGAAGCACTGTTCGGCTTGCCGATTCGTCTCAACAAAACTGGTTCAAAAGTTGGCACTGAATTGTCCTTGGTCCGTTGTCAGTTGTGTTTTGCCCGTTGCAGTGACTTCGCTTTTCTCGGCCTCGCCGTTTTCTTCTTGGCCGTCACCGCTCGTTTCTTTGATGGCTTCTTGGGCTTTTCAAACGAGACGTAGGTCCGCCCGCTTGTTTTTTCGAGTTGCCGAATGTGCTCAAAAAGAGCATGCACGTCGTAGTTGAACTCCTTCGCGATTTCATCCTTGATCCGATGCAATTCCGAGATGACGGGGTCTGGAGTCATGTCTGGCCTCCGTAAAGATTTTCTGGAGTGCAAATCTGCGGGCAGCGATAGCCCAACTCTTGGCAGACCTGCTCGATGTGTGAAAGCTTCGTGAGGTTGTTGATGTGCCGGAAATTCCAAGTCACAAGATAGTCCATGCCATGTACCGCGGCGATGGCGACATGCGCGGCATCATCTTGTGCAACCATTGGAATCGCACGTTGCCGGACCAAACGTTCGGCCAATCGCTCGACATCGGGCAAGGACGGCAACATCGGCAACTTCACCAACACGTCCATTCGCTCTTTGGCTGCCACGGAGTCGCCTCGGAGTGCCTCAACCTCAACAAATTGCGACGCGAACAATTCGAATCGTCCGTCACGCGCTGCCCACCAGTCTTTCGTCACAGCTTGCTTCGCCAAGACACGAACGTCCGTGCTCGGCCAAGCCGTCAGATAGCTGACAACAGAAGTTTCGACGTACACCTTGGGTAGCATGGCTTACAACTTCTCAATCACTTCGTTCGCTGCTTCCGTCGTCAGGCACATGTGGCATTCGTCGTTGACCAACATGCAGGGGGCACCTTCGCAGGATCCGAGGCATTCGGCGAATTCGAGCGTGAACTTGCCGTCGGGAGTCGTGTCCCCCGGTTGGAGGTGATACTTCTGGCAGAGTTCGGCCAGCACTTCCTCGCCGCCGCGCAACATGCACGACAGGCTGCGGCAGACCTGCAGCCGATTCTTGCCGAGCTTGTGCTCCGGGTCGCGGAAGAAGCCGTAGAAGCTCATCGTG
>CAYSHJ010001018.1:0-2262 GCA_964430385.1 uncultured Planctomycetaceae bacterium | reverse complement strand
TAACTCTTCCGAGGATTCCATAGGACGAGATTCCTCAATTTGTTGGCGAGGCTGGCTGATCGAATCCGTACCGCGCATCCAATTCGGCCTGCGATACTCGCGGGCGTTTGCGGCGTTCGGCGATCCACTTCCAGAAGTTTTGGTCGAGGCTAAGTTCGAGTTGCTCTTGATCGATGCCGCTCACTCCGACGACTACCGCGATGGGCTGACCGTCGCGTGTCAGGACGACATTCTCGTTGAGCGCTTCATCGGCAACCGCTCCCAAGGCGGGATCAACTTCCAGCGTTTTCATAGAATGTCTCCGGTCGTCTTGTGTGGCGGCTTTTCTCGGATGCCGTGAACCATGACGATCTTTCCGTTCAAATCAAATTCGTAAAAGGCTCGAAATTCGCCGATACGTAATTCCCATAGTTCGTTGCTGGTTTTCCATTCGGTCGGAATGTAGCCCAACGGCTTTCGATTTCGCGTTTCCAGATTCGGTTCGTAGGTCAGTTGCTCAATGATTGTGTCGCGCACTCGTCGCCGGTCAAATGCCCGCATGGCATCCAAGTCATCATAGATCGTGTCTGCGTATTCGATGACGAACATGGATGCCTCACAATGGTCGTCGTATTACGTTTGGAGCCAATACCAATTCGCAACATGCGCCGCGAGGGCACAGCCATTGCCGAGGCTGTGGAGAATGACTGGGACAAGAATTGATCCGCTCTTCAGATATGCCCAGCCCAAGAAGAATCCGGCGACAAGATTTTCCGGACTCGGATTTCCATAGACGGAATGGAGGAGGGCGAACATCAAACCTGAAACGACAATCGCCGCTCGCGCTGAAATCAACGCGGCCATCGGCGCACAGAGAACGAATCGGTAGATCGCCTCTTCGAGAATCGGCGCGAAAACACACATTTGGAGAAAGTGGTCGACGACAGCATGTGGGGGAGTCGAAGGAATCTGCGGTTGAAATCCTGACAGCACAATCGCTGAACCATAAACAAACAGCAGGCTGGCAACGGCCAAGCCAATAACCAACGTCATTCGCGCCCAATAGTGCCAGCCTTGCAACGGACTGATTCGCAGGCCAGCCGATTGCAAGTCGCCGCGCATGAGACCAATCAAGATAGCAACGGCGAGCAATGCCGCCGCTCCGCGAGCGTCAATAAAGCGGTGACTTCGGACGATGAGCATGTCGGTCGTCACCGCGCAAGCCGCGATCAAGCCAGCCATCATCTGGGTCTTGCGAGGCTCCAACAGGTTTTGGCCGATCAGTGTTTTCATTGGGAGAGCGGCCGAATTGACAAACATTGACTGGCGACTTCTTGAAATCTCTGGCGACAAAACGCAACTCCGCCGGAAGGCGGGACTACGAACTTACCGATCCAACTCCGCTGCGATGATGTTCAAACTGCCGAGCACCGCCACGACATCGCTGAGCATCAGGCCGGGGATGATGTGCGGGAAGACGGCGAAGTGGATGTAGGACGGCGGACGGCAGCGGGCTCGGTAGGGTTTCGAGGTGCTGTCGGCCGTGATGTAGAAGCCGAGTTCGCCGTTGGGGGATTCGGTTGCGGCGTAGATCGACTCGGTCGGGGTTGGGAAGCCACGGTTGGGCATGATCACCTCGAAGTGGTGGATCAGGCCCTCGATCGACTGGTACACGTTCGACTTGTTCGGCAACACGGCCTTGCCTTCTGGATCAACATTGATCGGGCCAGACGGAATATTCTCGATGGCTTGTTCGATGATCTTGATGCTCTCCAGCATCTCGTGCATGCGGACGAGATACCTCGCGTAGCAGTCGCCGCCGTTGGTGCAGATGACTTTGAAGTCGAAGTCCGGGTACGCGAGATACGGCTCGTCCTTGCGGAGGTCGCGGACCACGCCGGAGGCTCGCGCGATCGGGCCGGTGCAACTGAAGTTGATCGCGTCCTCCTTCGATAGCACGCCGACTCCCTTGGTCCGGTCGATGAAGATGCGGTTGCGAGTCAGCAGGCCATCGACCTCGGCGTGGACGGCTCGGAAGCCGTTGCAAAAACTCCGCACCTTGTTGACCCAGTCGGTGGTCACGTCGTACAGCACTCCGCCGACGCGTGTGTAGCTGGAATGGAACCGCTGCCCCGACGCGGACTCGCAGATGTCGTAAATCAGCTCGCGTTGCTGGAAGAAGTACAGAAACGCCGTGAACGCGCCCAAGTCGAGCGCCGCGGTCCCCGTGTTGAGCAAATGATCGTGCAGCCGCATCAGCTCGGCGATGATCGTGCGGATGTA
>CAYSHJ010001017.1:0-13145 GCA_964430385.1 uncultured Planctomycetaceae bacterium | reverse complement strand
CCCGATGTGCTGTACTTCAACAACGGCGACGGCTCATTTCGCGACGCGTCGTCCGAATGCGGACTGCGTCCGGATGGCAAAGGGCTGGGCGTGCTGACGGCGGACCTCGACCTCGATGGAGATGTTGATGTGTACGTCGGTAACGACACGGTCGCGAATTTTCTGTTTCGCAACGACGGAACCGGAAAGTTTGAGGAGATCGGTTTGCTCAGCGGCACGGCTCTGAGTCAGGCCGGCACTCCGGATGGCAGCATGGGAGTCGATGTCGGCGACTTTAATCTGGACGGTAAGCCAGATTTATGGGTCGTCAACTTCGAGCGTGAAAGCATCGCTTTGTACCGCAACGACGGCAACTGCTTGTTTCAACACGTCAGTCAAGGATCCGGCGTGACGGCGGTCGGGGCGTTGTACGTCGGCTGGGGCACGGCCTTTTGCGACTTCGACAAAGATGGCGACGAGGATCCGTTCGTCTCGAACGGTCACGTCATCCGCTATCCCGAGAACGCGCCGATCTTTCAGAAACCGATGCTATTCGAGAACCGACAAGGCAAACGTCTGGAGAACATCGCTGCCACGGCCGGGTCATACTTTCAAGAAGCTCACCAGGGCCGCGGTTCTGCCGCCGGCGATCTGGATCGCGATGGAGATATCGATCTGGTGATCTCGCGGATGAATCAGCCGGTCTCGCTGTTGTCGAACACGACGGACGTTAAGCATCACTGGATTTCACTGCGGCTGATCGGCCGCTCCAGCCCGCGGCTGCCGATCGGCGTGATCGCTCGGCTCAAGACCGCTCGGGGCGAGCAAACTCGGCAGCTCAAGGGAGGCACCAGTTACGCCTCGACGGTCGACCCGCATTTGTTCTTCGGATTGGGGTCCGACACCGCCGTAGAGTCGATTGAGATCCAATGGCCCTCCGGAGAAAGGCAGACGTTGACCGATTTGACTGCCGACCAAAGTTGGACCGTCGCGGAAGGACTGATTCCGGTGCCCGAACGCTGACTTGGGAAAACAGGAGAAAACAGGAGTACCGGCTCTTGTGGCCAACCGATGTTTCCGGGCTGCCGAATTCCCAATGATCTCGAATCGACCCGGCCACGAGGGCCGGAGCTACAGATTGCCGAAAGCGATCAATTAGCCAGCCGTGGTTCCCGAGGGAGACTCGTTGACACTTCCTGGAGTCAGGTCTAGGATCGGCGCGCGTCACTTTAAACCTCACTTCTCGGAACGTCTCCGTCGGATCGATTCATGTCGAGGTTCGGTCATTTGCGCTTCCTGTCGTCGTTGAGCCGCGTCGCGGTGTGTCGCTCGGGCCACTTGTTTGCCAATGCGATTCGCGTCGCTTGGTGGTCGGCGTGCGTGCTGGTCTGTCTGCCGGGAACATTTAGTCCCAGTTGCGCGGAAGAAAAGTCTCCGGAAGTGACAGCGTCCATTCGTCGCGGAGTCACATTCCTCAAAGGAGATTATCTCAAGAGTGGCATCAGCGCTCAGTATGCCGCGGAAGGTCTCGTCGCGTACGCACTGCTGTCGGCGGGAGAAACCGTGGACGATCCCATTGTGAAAAAACTGATCGAGAAGGTCGCAGGGAAGTTCGACGGCAGCAAATACATCGCGAGGCATGATCACATCTACGAAGCGGGCACGGACGCGATGGCTTTGGCAGCGGCCGACCAAGAAAAGTACCGTCAACACATCCAAGCCATCGCGGACTACATCATCAAGGAACAGAAGGGCCACGGCAGCTGGGACTATCCGACGGGGGACTTCGGCGGAGACACCAGCATTAGTCAATACGGCATGTTGGGGTTGTGGGCCGCGGCTCGCACGGGAGGCAACGTGCCCAGGCTAGTCTGGGACAAAGCTGCCGCTTGGCACTTGAAGTCTCAACGGCCAGACGGGGCGTTTGGGTACCATCCGTTTGGTGGAGACCCTGCCGCGAAACACAGTATGACAGTAGCGGGCATCGGCAGCGTGTCGATCGCTAAATTGTACCTTCACGGCCAAACCGCCGCGGTCGATCGAGAGCCTGACGCCGCCGACGTCGATGACACTTCCAAGAAAGCCAAGAAGAGCAACAAAGTGTTCGGCGTGCTGGAGCGAGTGACGCCCACCGAGATTGCTGACGCACCAATGGACATCACACCGAAGCCGTTCGACGACCGCAACTACAAACCTAGCTCCGGTCGAAAGGAATTGGACGGCACTATCGGCCGAGGTATATCTTGGTTAGGCAAGCAATATACGATCGAAAAGCCGACCGGCTGGCCGCTGTACTATCTGTACGGACTGGAGCGAGCGGCGGCCTTGGCGAACACGCAGAAAATTGGCGGGCACGACTGGTATCAGGAAGGCTCCGAGTTCTTGATCCGCACCCAGAAGTCGGATGGCAGTTGGTTGGATCAAGGAGGCGCTACTCCAGGCACAGCTTTCGTGGTTTTGTTTCTGAGCCGCGCGACCGAGAAGTTGGTGCCCAACGCGCCGCGTCCGCCGCCGGCAAGGCGGGCAGCCACATTCGGTACCGGAATCATGGCGGGGGCACGCGGGCTTCCCACGGATTTGACTCAGGTGGACACCACGGGGGGAACGGTCAAGGCAAAGACGTCGAATACGCCGCTGGATCGTTTGCTCGCGGATTTGGAGAATCCCCAGTCCCAGAATGTGGAATCGGCTCAGGCGGCGATCGTCGAGACCGCGATCACGGGAAACCGCGAGGAGTTGATTGATCAAAAGGATTTGTTGCTGAGGCTGGCCAAGGATAAGCGCGTCGAGGTTCGTCGCACGGCGTACTGGGCGTTGGGTCGATGTCATGATTTGCGCGTCGCGCCCGTGCTGATTCGCGGCCTCATGGACGTCGACTTCGATGTGTCGATCGAGGCTCGCAATTCCTTGTGCGTGTTGAGCCGCCGGCCGCGCGGGTTCGGTTTGTTGGAGGACGCTTGGGACAAATTGCCCGACAGTGCGACGCCGGCGGAACAAGACGCCGTCGCCGAGAAATGGCGACGCGAGGACGCTCAACATTGGAAGGAGTGGTATCAAAGCGTACGTCCGTACGACGAACGGGATAATCTGCCGGAGTAACCAATTTCTCGTCGTCGCAGGAAGGCCGCGGTTGTGAGCAATGCCGCCCAGACACCACGCCGAAAACGCTTGCTCATTGTGGGCGTCACCAGATCGGACCGAGCCACCGCCTCGTTGATCGCGGCGTGTGTCGTCTTGGGGACTGCGTTAGTCTATTTGGTGTTGGTTTGGATCTCGAACCTGCTCCCTTCGCGCACGATCGCCGCGGCGCCGCTCGAAATCGTTGAAGACGGTTTCGGCGGCGATCCCGAGGGTGCTCCGGGAGAATCGTTGCTCATTGAATCGCCCGAACCAGAATCGCCCGATGCGGCCAAGGGAGAGGACTTCGTGGAAGTCGCCGACGTACCGGATGTGGCGATGGTGGAAAACGTTGCCGATCTCGCGACCGACATCGCCGAGGCCGTCGACGCGGATCCGAACGGGGAGGGACCGGCGATTGTGCGTCAGTATCAACCGGCGCCGCTCGAGGTCCGCAAGACGGGCAGCTCGAAAGGAACTGGAAACAGACGAGCACTCGGCGAAGGCCCCGGGAGTAAAGGGGGCGTGCCGCGCGAAATGCGTTGGTTCGTGAAGTTCTCTGAACGCGGCACCCTCGACGATTACGCCGCGCAGCTCGACTTCTTCGGCATCGAGTTGGGAGCACTCCTGCCCGACGGCAAGCTGGTGTTGATTTCCAAGTTCACGGGGGCTCGGCCCCTGTCGAAAACCATCAACAGTGGAGCCGACGAGAAACGGCTGTACTTCACCTGGCGCGGCGGCAGTCGCAAGGCAGGCGACTTGGAGTTGTTTCAGAAAGCGGGAGTCAATGCCGGCAACGCGACCATGATCCTGCACTTCTACCCCCCGCAAACCGAAAACCAACTCGCAACGCTGGAACTCCAACACAAGAACCGCAAGGCCATCGAAATTAAGCGAACGTACTTTATTGTGCGACGCGCCAAAGTTGGTTACGAATTCGCCGTCTCCAGCCAGACGTATTTGAAATAGTCACGCGAGCGCAACCCCAATGCCCATCCGTTTCCGTTGCCAACACTGTCGAAAGCGTAGCAGCATTGCCACGCGAATGGTGGGACAGGTCGTGCCTTGTCCGAGTTGCGGACAATCCACACTCGTGGCGTCCGAAGAAGAATCGCGATTCGAGCCTGACGACCTCATTCCCCTCAAAACTTCACCGGAACCCCTGGCGTCTGCCACCACGAAGTCGGCGGATGAGAGTGTCTCTCGAAAAGCCGCGGCCGTGCCCAATGCTCGTTCAGGTGATACCTTTGACTTTCCGGATATTCAAATCACGACGGCCAGGGATAAGAATCAAACGCCGAGCCGAGAGGAACCGGCAAAACGCGATCTCTCACGTGGGGCGAAGGTCGAGATTTCCGACCCGGATGGCAACGTGGACACACGCTGGCTTTCCAAATCCGCGCCGCTCTCGTTCGGAAAGCATTCTACCAATGACGTGGTTCTCAACGACGACGATGTCGCGAACCTGCATTGCCGAATCAGTTGGAATGGGTCGGATTTCGAGTTGACCGCGCCGCATCAAGGAGGTGTCGATGTCAACGGCACGCTGGTGCAGACCCGCGTGCTGCGCGACAAGGATGTCCTGCGCATCGGCCACTGGGACGTCGAGTTCTTCGCGGAGGAATTGGCGGCGACTCCGCCCAAAGGTTTGCCCGCACGGCGCACGGCCAATCCGATCAACCTCGACAAACTCGACTCGGCCATCAACGCGGCTGGCGTGTTTCGCCTGGACGATTCGAAACGTGGCGCACGCGACGCGAAAGCGGCGGACAAGGTCCAACCGCGCGACGATGAGTTCGCCGGCTCGCCCCCAACCTCCGAACTTACCCTGGCGGAGGTCATTGAAGACGACGAGAACTTCGCGGCCGGCGAGGAGGTCGCGGATATTGACGCCGAAGACGACGCCCCTCGCGAAAGAAAATCGTTTGGCGACGAAGGTAATTCGTCCAGCGCGACGCCGCGCCTCACGTTGCCCGCGCATTTGCGTGCCGGCAAGCAAGGCGTGCTGCGTAACAACCTCGTGCTGATTCTCAGCGGAACGGGGATCGTGCTCTTGTTGTCAACGTTGGTTTTTTGGTTCCTGGTTCAACGCGAGAAAGTCGCTCAGCAATTCGAAGCTGCCGTGTTGGATATCAAACAAGGTCAATTCAACAGCGGCATCAAGCGACTGGAGGCGTTTCTCAAAAATCAACCGGACCACGCGCTGTCGAAAGGTTCCACAGGTGCCCGCGTGCTGCTCGACAAGGCGTTGGTCGAAAAGGAACTGACCGGCACTCCGGCCTGGCCCGAGGGTCTCAAAGCGCTCAAGGAGTTCGTCTCCAAGCATCGCGATGAAAAGTATTTCGAGGACTTGTACGCGGACCTTCAGCAGTTCGCGAAATTGATCGCCATCGGCGCCCCGAAGACGGCCGCTCAGTCGAAAGACCGCAGCCTGCTCGAACTATCCACTGAGGCGGAGCAATTCTTCGACCGCTTCAGCCCGCCCGACACGCCGCAGACGGAAACAAAACGCGAAATCGCGAAAGCCCGTGCCGATGCCGAGGCGACGATTCTGAAGTTCGGCGTCGTGACCGCCGCGTTCACCGAGATCGACACGGCGCTCAAAAAGGAATCGCCGTTCCCGGTTGCCGTCACGCGACAAAAACTGCTCGTGCGGTATCCCGATCTGAGTACGGACAAGAAGCTGGACGGTGCACTGCGGAAGTCGCTGGAACTGGCCAAACAGCAAGTTGTGCGCGAAGAATTAAACCGCGACGCGCAGACTGACGACCCGGCCAAGAGACTTCCTAAGCCGCTGACGCTGGCCGTGCGCACGCGAGCACTCAGCGAAGAGCAATCGGCGAATCGAGTCGTGTTCGCACTGGGACAAGACGTCTGCTTTGGCCTCGACAGCATCACTGGCGATCCGCTGTGGCGACGCGTCGTCGGTCTCGACACGCCATTCTTTCCCGTGCCGGTCGAGACCTCTCGATCGGCCGTGTTGGTCTTCGATACCTCGCAGCAACAACTCATGTTGCTTGATCGCCGCACAGGCGAACTCCTGTGGCGGCAAGTCGTCGAACCGGTCGCCGGTCCGCCGCTGGTCGTGCAAGGACAAATCTACCTGCCGACGCTCGCCGGATTTTTGTACCGCATCGACGCCGATTCGGGCCGCACCACGTCGCGTCTGAAGTTTCCGCAGAAGCTGCTCGCTCCGCCGATCGCGATGGCCGACGGACTGCACTTGTTCGTGCTCGGCGATTTCGAATTCGCGTACACGCTCGGCCTGGACCCGCTGGAATGCAAGCTGGTGTCGCACGTCGGCCATCAACCGGACACGATCAAAGCTGCACCGCTGGCGATGGGTCAACACGTACTGATCGCCGAGAACGATCGCGCCACGAGTGCGCGCTTGCGAGTCCTCAACACGTCGCAACCGCAACAGCGAGTCACCGACGTCGCAGAAATCCGCGTCGAAGGCCACGTGCGCGACGAACTCGTGTTGCGTGGCACTCAGATGTTTGTCGTCTCGGGTGGCCCACGGTTGTCGGTATTCAACGTCTCCGACGACAAGAACCAACGCACTCTCGCCCCCATCTCCACCTTGCAGATTCCGATCAGCTATGCCGGCGCCGCGCATCTGGCCGCCGGCGCCGATGGCCAGATTTGGATCGCGGCGGGAGCGCTTCGCAAAGTGCAATTGAAGACCGATGTCTTGCAATTGGATCAGCAGGCCGTCGCCGTCGGCCACAGCGTGCAGCCGGTGCAAATGATCGGACGCTCTTTGTACGTCGGCCGACAGTCACTCATCGGCCCCGCCGTGCATCTGACGCAAGCCGATGGCGAGTCGATGTCCAGCAATTGGAAGACGGTGGTCGGCGCCAGTCTGCTCGCCGCCACGCCGGGCGCGGATGGTCAATTGGCCTGCGTGTCGAGCGGCGCCGACACGTTTTTGATCAGCGCCAACGAACTGGCCAACGGCGGATTTCGAGTTCGCGCCGAGCAGTCGCTCAAAATCTCCGACCAAACGACTTCGGAGTTGCAAGCGGTTGTGCTCTCCGAAGGCCGCATAACCGTGTGGACCACGGGCGCTGAAGGCAAACTGTGGGTGATTGGCCCGACGGCTCAGCCCCAACAAGAAGTCGCGCTGACTCAACCGCTCGAATGTGCGCCGCTCCGTTTCGCGGGAGGCATTTTGTTACCGCAGAAGGGACGTTTGAAATTGGCCGGCCGGTCGGCTGGCCCGCCGTGCGATGACTTCCTCGCGCCGGTCGATACGACCGACGACGCTCCGCAACGCTCGTGGAAGTTCTTGGTGCCAATTGACGACGATCAACTCTTCGTCTTCGACAGCGCGGGCAAGCTTCTGAAGTTGCAGTACCGCACCGGCGACAAGTGTTTCTTCCAGTCGGTTTCGCAAATGAAGTTCCCGCAACCGATCGACGTTGCTCCCGTATTACACAACGGTCGCCTAATCACGGCTGACGCCGTCGGCACGCTGCGAGTGCTCGACGTGACCGCCATGGAAACTCGCGCCGAAGTCGCCCTGGGAACGCCCGCGTCCAAGCCGCTGTGGGTGGCCGGACCGCTGTTGTTGGCAGAAGTCGGTCGGCAAAAACTGGTCGCCTTCGACATCGCTCAGCCCAAGCAGCCGCTGTGGAGTCTGAACCTCGACGGAGCGGGCATCGTCGGCTCGCCGCAGTTGATCGACGACATCGTCATCGCCGTTCAACAGAACGGCGACGTCCTTCGCATCGACGCCAAGACCGGCCGCGTCACGGAGAAACTCTCACTCGGACAAATCGCGACGCATGGCCCAATCCGCCTGGGGAATTTGCTGGTCGTGATCAGTGCCGACGGCAGCATGCACCATGTCGAATCGCTGGTTCCATCCTTAGCAGCGGCCCGCGAGAAGCCCAAGAACGACAAGCCGGAAGCCGACGACAAACCGGAGAGCAAGGACTCGCCCGACGACGACACGAACGACACACCCAAGACCGAGTGACCTCGATGGCCGAACCGCTGCGACCGCCGATACACGCCGTTGCCGATTTCGTCACGACGGCGATTCCGGACGACGAACGCTTGTGGGTGCCGCAAGCTCCCAACGTTTGGTTTCGTCCGCTGTTGCTGAACACGGTGCAAGGAGAATGGCACAACCTGCTGCGCGTGCGACGTTCGGGAGTCCTCAGCCGGCATCGGCATCCCGCGCCGGTTTACGGCTACGTCATCAAAGGCTCGTGGCGTTACCTCGAACACGACTGGATCGCGCACACAGGCGATTACGTCTTCGAACCGCCGGGCGAGATTCACACGCTGACGGTCGACTCGGACGACGAGATGATCACTCTGTTTCACGTCTGCGGAGCCTTGATTTACTACGACGACCAAAACCGGGCCTGCGGCCACGACGACGTGCATACCAAAATCGACATGTGCCGCCGCCATTTCGAAACCGTGGGATTGGGAACCGATTACGTGAAGCAATTCATTCGCTAATGGATCACCGGAGAATGGACCACGCCACTGGACGCGACTATCATCCTTGTTGACTTGCTCGGCCAAGTCGTTCATTTCTTGATCCCGTCAGAGAACAATGATGGACGCCAATAAACTCGCGCAGATGATGGAAGGGTCCACGTATTTCTTCCTGGTGTGCAACTTCTTGATGGGCTTGTATTGCGTCATCCTGGTGCAACTGCGGTTGAGGAAATTGCGATTCCGCCGCGAGGCTCAGCAGCTCGAGTTTCTGGACGCGATCCTCGCGCATCTGAAGGCCGGCGAGTACGCGGAGATCGAGGAGTTTTGCGAAGGGGACCAGCGTGCTCTGCCGCAGTTGGCGCTGGCAACAGTGTCGAATCGCACGATGGGTTACGAACAGCTCAAGCAATACGTCAGCGAACTGTTACAGCGAGATGTTTTTGGTGATATCGAATCTCGCGTCAGTTGGATCGCGACGGTGATCCGCTGCGGCCCTCTGTGGGGTTTGTTCGGCACGGTGCTGGGTATGATGGCGGCGTTCGGCGAAATCGGCTCGGGTGCGAAAGTCGAGGCACATACCATCGCCGAACGAATCGCCGTGGCCTTGATTTGTACCGCGATGGGTTTGGCGACGGCTATTCCGTACGGATATTTGCTCTGCGGAATCAACATCAAAGTTCGCCTGCTTCAGGACGGGGTAACGTCGGGAGTCATGCGCATTCTCGATCACTTCAAGCCGGTGAAGCAGAAGTTACACGGCGTGCGTGCCTAGTCTCGCGAGGTGTGAATCATGGCGGGCGGTGGTGGCGGCGAACCAACTCCCAGTAGTTCTCCCAATCCCTTGGGTGGGCAAGGGATCGGCCCCCGTCGAGCGGCTCCCGGCGGCGGCACGGATGTCGATTTCACGCCGATGGTCGATCTCGTCTTCATGATGAATATCTACTTTCTCGTCACCTCGCTGAGCGCGATCGCTCCGGACGTTGACCTGCCGCTGGCGCGGTACGTGGTCGCGGTGGACGAAAGCAAATCGACAGCCATCGTGATCGTGGTCGCTCCCGATGGAAAGACGCCGATCGTCACGGCCGGCGACGAAGGCAAGGGGAAACTTACTGATCCCGACGACCAACTCGAAAGTGTGAAGCAGGCAGTCACAAAGGGAGTCCGCGAAAGCAAGGGTGACATCGTGCTGCGCGCCGAACGGGCCGTGAAGTTGCGCGACATCTCGCGTCTGGCCGGTGCGGCGGCCAAGGTCGAAGGGGCCAAGGTGTACGTCGGCGTCTTGGAAACCACCGAAAGGTGAGCGGTCATGTTGATCGAGTTTGAGTGCATTTCTTGCGGTCAGCCTCTCGCGGTCCCGGACACCGCGGCAGGTCGCAAAGCGCGCTGCCCGCAATGCCGCACAACCTTCGCGGTCCCCAATGTCGAACTGCCCCATGTCGAACTGGCAGAGGACGACGATGAGGACGAAGACCAGGAGCACGAAGACGAGGGGATTCACAAACCGCCTCGCAAGGAGTATCACGATCTGGTCGATATGACGGCGATGGTCGATATCGTCTTCTTCTTGCTGATTTTCTTCCTGATGACTTCGCTGTACACGCTCAAGCCGGCCATCGAGATGCCCCCCACCGAACAAGCCGGCTCCAGCGGTGGAATCAGTTCCTCCTCAGACGGTGACAGCGATGTCGTGACGGTACGCATCAACGAGAAGGACGTCGTCCACATTGATGACGTGGCCGTGCCCTCCGCCCGCGAATTGCGTGACAAGCTCGCCGACATTGTTAAACGCGGCTCCGGCGCCAAGACCCTCAAAATCATCGGCAGTCCCGACGCTACGCACGGCACGCTGGTCATGGTTATGGACGTCGGCGTGGATGCCGGCCTGAAGAAAGTCCAGCTTTCGATCAAAGCGACTGAAGATTAACGGCCCTCTCAAAAGCAACAGGCCGAGCAAATCTTGCTCGGCCTGTTGGCTTAGTTTTGTCCAGTGAAGCGTGATGTTCACTGGTGGTTGACCGATCGGTCAGCCGTTACTTGCCCTTCTTTGCGGTCTTCTTGCCACCAGCTGCCTTCGTGGACTTCTTCGCAGGTTTCGCCGCAGGTTTCTTCGTCGCCATGTGCATACACTCCTTGAGATGGGTGCCTCAATCTGTTGATCCGTCCGCTCTGGCACCCGTTGCGAGGGACGGCGTTCAGGAATCACTCCGTTGATTCATAGGGCCCCAGTTGCGACTTAACTCTGGGTGACTTAACTTTGACTGTCGTTCATTCGTGGCACGAGCACTTCGGTTGATGAATCTGCGGGTTGCTTGTACCGGGTTTAGAATGACTCGTCAATCTCATCTTCTTGATTTACAAGCCGTTGGCGACTTGCGGTCGGGCGTAACCCGAGCCTGATCGTTCATAAGATTTCGACGTAAAGCTGTAACGGTCATGAGAAGATTTCCGAGAGTTGCGGATTTTCTGATGGATTCGCCCGAGAGCTGTTGTGCCTCGGCACGGCACAGCCGCGCGGGAACCGAAAGGATTCGTCAAACTTTTTCCTCGACGACGGCGGTTACATCATTATCCGTGATTGCGTCGTTGTTCTTGCGCCGATTTTTGATTTTTGATCGAGGATGTCCGCCGCGGCGGACGGCTCAATCAAAAATCGGCAATCGAAAATCCGCCGCCATTTGGTTGCGGCTTCGCCGTGCTATATGCTTCTCGTTGTCGGCTTCCAGGGGGTCCGTGGTCTGATTTGCTGTGAGGTCTCGCCAAGAATGTTTGAGAAAGTCACTGCCGCGCCGCCGGATGCGATTCTGGGTCTCACCGAAGCGTTCCGCGAAGACCCACGACCAGAGAAGCTCAACTTGAGCGTCGGCGTCTTCAAAGATGCTGAAGGCCGCACACCGGTATTGAAGTGCGTCAAAGAAGCGGAACGTCGGTTGTGGGAGAATGAATCGTCGAAGACGTACCTCAGCATCGAAGGAGCGACGGAGTATTGCCGTGCGGTACGCGAATTGATGTTCGGTGCCGATCACGAAATCGTCTGTGCCAATCGAGCTGTCACGGCGCAATGCCCCGGTGGCACCGGCGCCTTGCGAGTCGCCGCTGATTTCTTGAAGAAACTGTTTCCGTCGGCGACGTTGTGGTTCAGCACACCGACGTGGCCAAATCATCCGGGCATCTTTCAATCGACTGGGTTGAAGGTGGCCAGCTATCCGTATTTCGATACCGCGAAAAACGGCCTCGATTTCGACGGGCTGGTCGCCACGTTCCGACAACTGCCGGCGGGTGACGTCGTCTGCCTGCACGGTTGTTGCCACAACCCCAGCGGTGTGGACCCGACTTCGGAGCAGTGGGCTCAGATCGCGGAAGTGATTTTCAGCCGTGGTGTGTTGCCGTTGCTTGATTTCGCGTATCAAGGTTTTGGCCGCGGGTTGCGCGAAGATGCGGTTGGATTGATGGCGTTGGCTCGCCCGGGCGTGGAGTTGTTGATCGCCAGTTCCTTCTCGAAGAACTTTGGTTTGTACAACGAACGAGTCGGCGCGTTGACGCTCGTCGCGAAAGATGCCGCCAACGCGCAGACGTCGCTCAGCCAGATCAAGACCTGCATTCGCACGAATTATTCAAACCCGCCGTCTCACGGCGGAGCGATCGTCTCGACCGTGCTAGCAGATGCGGCGTTGCGGCGGCAGTGGGAAACCGAACTGGCCGAAATGCGGAATCGCATCAACGGCATGCGGACGTTGTTTCAGCAATCAATGGAGCGTCGCCAAACCGGTCGCGATTGGTCGTTCATCACGAAGCAGACGGGGATGTTTTCGTTTTCTGGCCTGAAGCCCGAGCAAGTCGATGCTCTGCGAGATCGGCATGGCATCTACATCGTGCGCGACGGCCGCATCAACGTCGCCGGCATGTCGGCCGAAACAATGAATCGTCTGTGTGACGCGATTGTGTCTGTCGAGGACCAATGATGAACGTCCGAACGCGATCACTCGTGGCTCTCTTCGGCAGCGCGATCACATGTTTCGGCGTCTTGGCCGACGAGGCTTCGGTCGACAAATCGGGATCAGCCACGTCGGTTCCCGGCGCGGAAAACAGCTTGCGCTCGGGCCTTGCCGTGGGGAAGGAAGTTCCTTCGTTTTTCGTGCGGGCGGTGACGGGGCCGCAGATGAATCGTTCAGTCTGTTTCGTTTGTCGCAATGGCGACCGGCCCGTGATGATGGTCGTGATGCGACGGATCGAAGCGGGAACGGCGGCCTTGTTGCAGGCGATTGATGAGCAAGTCGACGGTCGCCGTGCCGACGGCTTGCGAGCGTTCGGTGTTTTGCTTAGCGACGATCCGGCCAAGACGTCGCCGCTGTTGCAGACCGTCTCCTTCGATCGTCAATTGAGTATTCCGTTGGGAGTCGGTCCCGAAATCTTAGCCGACCGCGAAATCTTGGCGATCGATCCCGCCGCCAGCGTCACCATCGTGGCCTATCGCGACCGCAAGGTCGTGTGGACGGCGGCACTTCGCTCGGCCGAACTGCGTAGCAAGGAAACGCGATCGCATTGCGCGAGCCAAATCGCCGAACGCGTTCAGGTGTTACTTGGCAGTGAAC
>CAYSHJ010001016.1:0-6555 GCA_964430385.1 uncultured Planctomycetaceae bacterium | reverse complement strand
CAAGCCCCTGATGTGTCCGAGGAAACACGTCAGCGGTTCACATCTTCGGCCGTTTGGGGCGCGGGGCTGGCGTTTCCGTTGGTGGCGATCGGGCTAGAACTGTTCGGTTATGGCACTGACGAGCGGCTGTGGTGGCTGGGGGCCATATGGTGGTTTCTGTGGATGGGACTCGAACCGATTACGAGATTCGTGGCACGCACCCGAAGCGCAGGCCAGAGAGTCGAATCTCGGACGCCTCGCGTACCTCGCTCGCAATTCGGGCTCGCGTCGACGTTGGAAGCGGCGAATGTCGCGTTGTTCGTTCACTTGCTGGGGGCTGGCGGAATCGCGATGCCGGCGATTACTCAGTTGTTTTGGTTGGTTTGGGTGATGCGTGCCGCGCTGTCGGACCGGAAAGGCGACGCGTCGAACGAAAGTTCTTCCAGCATGATGACTCTGGGCGGCGTAAACGCTCCGCGAGTTTGGTTAAGCCTGACGGGAGGGGCTGCCGTGTTGTTGGGGTTATGTCTGATGAGTGCCACATTGCCGGAACTGTCCTGTCGTACATACCTCGCCGTGGGAGACGCGATCCTGACAGACGGGCAGGACGTCGCAGTGGCTCGCAACAAGTATGAGGCTGCAGTGGACGCCGACCGGTTTGCGATCGAGCCTCGGGAGCGACTGGCCGAACTGGCCTTTGAACAATCGCGGCAATCTCGTCGCGTGGCAGACCGAGACGAGGCGGCTCGTCGGCAACGGGCGGTGATTGACCGCATGCCGTTTGCGTCGCGGCCGTGGCGGCGATTAGGGCAGATGTGGATGACGTGGTTCCGGCAAACTCGCGATCCGGAACACGCTCGCTCGGCGGCCGAAGCCTTCGCGGCGGCGGTCGAGCGGTATCCGCATCACGCGGGGCTACTCGCCGAGTGGGCAACTGCGGCCTCGGAAGCCGGCCTGACGGAGCAAGCTGGTGACGCCTCGCGACGGGCGTTGCGGCAAGATGACCTCAACCATCAGGCCGGGCACTTGGACAAATTCTTGGGAAAAGATGACCGCTTGCGAATCGAACGGCTGGCCGACGATTATCCGGCGACGCAACGCCGGTCGGATGCGAATTGACCCTTGAGCGATCGGCGATCAGAATGCGCCTCATCGGAGCGATCATTCTTTTCTTGATTTCAACATCCCTTGTGTGCAGGAAATCATCGACGGAGAAATCATGAAACCCAAAGCGATCTTTCTGGCGACCTTCTTGGTCATTGTCGCGTGCAGTTTGTTGGCGTACTTCGGCAAGGCCAACCCGCCGGGTACCCAACTCACACCCGTTTCGGACATTCCCATTCCTGCCGAACACGGACCGTATCCGAAAGCCATCGTGGTCGACGGCACTCTGTACGACTTCGGCACCATGGAACAAGGTCAGAAGGGAGAACACGTCTTCACGGTACGCAACGAAGGTGAGGTTCCGCTGCAGATGGTTCCGGGTCAGCATTCCTGCCAATGCACAGTGGGCAGCCTGGGAAAGAACGGTGTCGCGCCCGGCGAAGAAACGACCATGACGCTCCGCTGGGAAATCAAGGCCCCGGCGCCGGTGTTTCAGCACTTCGCGAAGGTCCACACGAACGACCCGCTCAATCCGGAGCTTTCGTTCAACGTCCACGGCTCGGTCGGCAGAAGATTAGTCCTCAAGCCGGCCGCCGAAATCTCCCTGGGCATGCTTCCGGAAGACAAACCGACTAAAGGACTCCTCACGTTGCACTCGGAAATCTTAGAGTCCTTCAACATCGAGCAGATCAAAACCTCGACGCCGCTCATCATCGTCGAGACGCGACCGCTCACACCCGATGAGCTGTCGATCCTTTCGCAAAGTCCGCCGCGCGAGGGTCTACCTAATGAATTAGACATGCCGGCCGCGAAGATGCTCGCGGCAAAGACCCCGGAACAGATCAAGGCAGAACACCTCGAACCCATGCTCGAGCAAATGAAGAAAAAAGAAGCGGAAACGAAGAAACGAGAAGAAGTTGAACTGGCTAACAAACCGCCTCCTGCTAAGTGTGGCTACGAGTTGAAAGTCCTCTTTCGATCCGGCTTACCGATCGGCAGATTTCGTGAGACGATCACCATCCAAACCAATGTGGAATCTGCCGAAGTGATAACCGCCGCGTTCCAGGGAACTCGCTCTGGGCCGGTCCAGTTGTTCGCGACGCCGGGCGTCGCCTGGTCTCCCGACGAGTGTGTGGTGCGGTTCCAACGCTTCCGCGCAGCCGACGGAACTAAGGCCAAGCTGATGATCTTCGTGAACAAATTTGATCAGGAATTCGCCATCACCGAGGCCCAAATAGACCCGCCCACCGTGCGTTACCAACTGGTCAGGGACCAGAACTTCAAAGGGACAGGACGCGACAAGTATGATTTGCTGTTGGAGGTGCCTCCCGGCGAAACACCGATCACTCTCGGGAGTCAGAATCTCGGACAGATTCTGCTGCACACCAATCATCCCGACGCCAGCATCATCAAAATGAATTTGGAATACACGTCGTTCTGATCAACGTGAACCGGATCTCTTAAGAACCGCCCGGTTGTGAGTCCGCAGTCACCGGCAGCGGAGGAGTTTTTTTCGTTGACCTCGGAAACAAAAAGGTATCGCATGATCCGCCGCCTCCGACAAGGATTCGTCGCCAGCCTTCTCGGACTGGGGTTGAGTGGCGTTAGCGGCTGCGGTGACACCGTGCCTCTTGCGCCATCCGTGAGTGGCGTGAAGCCATCAGCGGGCGAGTTATCGGCCGAAAGCGACACTCCGCCCGCGATCGACGAGTTGCTGCTGGCTCGTGACGACTCGCGCACCTTGAATCCTGCTGACGACGGCTCATCCACAAAACCAGACGATCGGACCACGGAAATTCCGAGCGGCATTCAGACCACGTCGAATGAGAGTCCTGCCGCGACGACGAAAGCGGCGAACCCGGCTAAACCGCTGTTCGACGGCTGGGACAAGCCAGCCGTTGTACTGGTGATGTCGGGCGAGCAGCATGGATACCTCGAACCCTGTGGTTGCTCCGAGCATCAATCGGGCGGCGTGTCGCGACGGCATGATCTCATCAAACAACTCGACTCGAAGAAGTGGCCGCTGACATCGTTGGATCTGGGTGGCACGGTCAATCGCACACGCGATCAAACGCGACTGAAGCTTCAAACGTTCCTCGCCGCGATGAAGGACATGCGGTACAGCGTGCTCAACCTGGGGCCGGAAGAACTAAAACTCGGAGCGGCCGACTTGCTGGCCTTTCACACGCCCGACGAGAAAGACCCGCTCGGCAGCCTCGGCTTCCTGTCGGCCAACGTCACGCTGTTCAGCTCGCCAGAGTTGGGGACGCCGATTCGTTCGAAGCTACTGACAATCGGCAAACTCAAAGTCGGCGTGACCTCGATCCTCGGCGCAACCTTCCGCAAAGAGATCGCCCCGCCGGGTGCAAACGTCGACATCACGATCGACGACCCCGAAGCCGCGCTGCCGGCCGTGTTGCTGGATTTGCAAGCCAGAAAACCTGACTTGCTCGTGTTGCTCTCGCATGTCGAGACGCTGGCCGAATCCAATGCACTGGCCAAGAAATTCCCGCAATTCAACGTGATCCTCAGCTCCGGCGGAGCCGAAGACCCTGAGTTTGCCAATCCGCAGAAAATCGGCGATACACTCCTCGTGCAAGTCGGCCACAAAGGAAAGTACACCGGCGTCGTCGGTTTCTTCCCGAACGATCCGAAAGAGCGGCTGCGGTTCGAACTGGTCAAACTCACCGAAGACCGTTTCCAAGACTCGGTGACGATGACCGAACACATGCGCTTCTATCAGGACTTGTTGAAGGAACAGAACCTCGCCGAAACCGAACCGCCGATCAAGCACCCCGGCGGAGCGAAGTTCGTCGGCTCGAAAGTCTGCGGCGAATGCCACTCGAAAGCGTTTGATGTCTGGAAGGACAGCGGCCACGCCCACGCCTACGACAGCCTGATCAAAGGCCGGCCAGAATTAAAGGACCGCTGGGTGTCGCGCATTCACGACCCCGAATGTTTGTCGTGCCACGTCACCGGCTGGCACGCGCAAGACGTGCTCCGTTACGACAGCGGCTTTCTCAACGCCGACAAGACAGCGCATCTGCTGCACAACGGCTGCGAAAACTGTCATGGCCCCGGCAGCAAACACATCCAACTGATCGACACAGGTGAGATGGAAGCCGCCAGCAAAGAAGTTCGCATCACGCTGGAAGTGGCCAAGAAAACCCAGTGCTATTCATGCCACGACCTGGACAACAGCCCGAAGTTCAAGTTTGACGAGTACTGGGACAAGATCAAACACAAAGGGCTGGATTAAGGGATTTTCGATTTTCGATTTCTGATTTGGGATTGAGTGCAGCGAAAATCGAAAATCGAAAATCGAAAATGGCCTCCCCACCGACCGGCATCAAAGCTCGCCAGCAAGAGGGCGTCCTCGAACTGCAATGGCCGCAAGGCACCACCTACCGGCTGCCATATCGCTTCTTGCGCGGCCGCTGTCCATGCGCCGTGTGCGTTCATGAAATCACCGGCGTGCGCGTCGTCGACATCGAAGACGTCCCGCTGTCGATCGCGCCCATCAACATGCAGTTCGCCGGCAAATACGCGCTGAAGATTATCTGGAACGACCGCCACGAATCGGGAATCTTTACCTGGGAATACCTGGAGTTGCTCTGCCAAGATTTCGACACGGCAATGACGAAGGCCGATTGACTTGTTATTTCCGGATCTCCGCCATTCCTGTTGAAAATCGGTCGTGAGCCGCAAGGCGCTAGCCGCGGGTCGTTGGTTTGCAGCACCCGCGGCTAGCGCCTTGCGGCTCACTCAAGCGTGGCATCAACACAAATGGCGGACAGCCTTATTTCCCCGCCAAGTACTTCTTCGCGACCTTGGCCGCGACCGTACCAAGCCCGTAGTAGCCAATCGATAGCCGAGCCACATGCGTTAGCAGGTCGTAAGCCTTCCAGCGGTTCCATTGGAAATCTTCTTCCATCCACAGGATCAACCGCGCGAATGCTTCGGCGGCGGAGCGTTCCATTGGGCAACCGCTGACGACCGTCATGATTTCGGTTGGCGATTCGATGCGCGGGCTGAGTAACTTTTTGCTCTTGAGCAGTCGCACGGTGATTGTCGTCTCGGCCGGCATTTCGAGTCCCGTGGCCGACAACTCGCCGTGTCCCTGCGCGGCGTGAGCGTCGCCGAGATACAGAAACCCGCCCGGCACAAACACCGGCAGAGAGATCGTATTGCCGGGACAAACTTCGATGATATCCATGTTGCCACCATAGGGCCCCGCCGGCAGCGCGGTGGGTGAACCGACATCGGGCGCGGTGCCGATGCAGCCCAGCATCGGGGCATACGGAATCGTGATCGCATCGCTGAAGTGGATCAACCCATCACGGATCGGCATCACATGCGCGCCGTGAGGGCAATCGGTCCCCAGCCACTCGCAAAGCTGTTTCGGATTGCCCGTGTACGTCGAACATTGGCCGATGCTCGGCGTGATCTCGTGAATTGTCACCGCCAGAGCGTCGCCCGGCTCGGCACCTTCAACCCAAATCGGTCCCGTTTGTGGATTGCTGAACGGCATCGTCGTGCGATCGCGCCGGTCGCCGGCTTGACGAATCTGGCCAGTCAGCGCATCTTCGCTTTCGACGACGATCGATTCGCCAGATTGAATTCGCAGTCGCGGCTCCCTGTAGCGGCTGAATTCGTAAGACAGCGGTTGAGCGGTCAAGCGTTGCATGGTCAGGGC
Source organism: uncultured Planctomycetaceae bacterium (assembly GCA_964430385.1). Classification (GTDB taxonomy): domain Bacteria; phylum Planctomycetota; class Planctomycetia; order Planctomycetales; family Planctomycetaceae; genus CAYSHJ01. Next base: position 776 of record CAYSHJ010001016.1, on the reverse strand, counting down.
CTCGTTGTTCGAATGGCTTTTGGTTTGAGTGCCACGGTTCTGGGAGCCCTGCGAAGGTAGACGTGGCTCGTACAGCCGTGGCACTCGTTGTCGTTGGCGTGCAGGCAACACGATCGGCAAAAGCTGCCGCAGCGGAACCCGGAAAAATTTCCGAAACCGGAATTGTCTGCGGCTATTGCCCAGCCGATATTAGTCCTACAAGCGGCAATGTCGTAGCCATCGGCCAGTGTTTACCAATCGGTCCAGCGGGAGAGTCATCAGCCATGCTGCGGTTTTCGTGGAGTGTCTTGGATTTGTTCAGTCGCCAGGAAGCACGTCGAAGTCGCTTGCGGAAGCGTTTTTGGGCCGCACAAGGCACGGCGGTCTTGGAACACTTGGAACCGCGCACATTGCTGACCGGCGGCCCCAGCATCGTCAGCGGCGTGGCGTTCATTGACGGCGATTTGGACGGCGCGAAAGACGACGGCGAAAAGTCCGTGCGCGGCGTCCCGGTGCAACTCATCGGGACGGCAACCGAGAACCCCGGTGCGACCGTGACCTTGAATTCCGTGACCGACATCAACGGCAAGTTCACGTTTCGCAGCGTCTTGCCCGGGACTTATCGAATCACCGCCGGGCCGGGCCAGAATCTACAGGGTTCGACCGTCGAGATTCCGGAATTCGCGGTGAGTGCTGAAGTGACCGTCACCAAGAACGTGCCGCTGGGAGGCATTAAACCGGCGTTTCTCTCGCTGCGCCAATTCTTAACCAACACGAAGGAAGCCGACTTCCCATTT
>CAYSHJ010001015.1:0-16659 GCA_964430385.1 uncultured Planctomycetaceae bacterium | reverse complement strand
CTGCTGATCATGATCGACGCCTGCTTGCGAGCCAGCGCCGAACGGATCACGGCTGTCATTCCGTACTTTGGATACGCTCGACAAGACCGCAAAGACGCCGGACGAGTGCCAATCACTTCCAAGCTGGTGGCTAACTTGTTGACCAAAGCCGGTGCCGACCGGGTTTTGACGGTCGATTTGCACGCCGCTCAGATTCAGGGCTTCTTCGATTGCCCGGTGGATCACTTGTACGCGGCCAGGACGCTTGACGCATATTTCCAGTCTCTGCACCTGCCGCATGACAAAATCGTGATCGTCAGCCCTGACGAAGGAAGCATCAAGCGGTCGTTGCAGCACGTCGAGAACTTGGGAGGCACGCTGGCGATCGTTGACAAGCGGCGATCCAGCGCGCTCGAGACCAAACAAGCCAACCTGATCGGCGGCCCAATTGATGGAAAGATTGCGCTGTTGTTCGACGACATGATCACGACGGCCGGTTCGATTGTCGGTGCGATCAATGTCGTGAAGGCTCAAGGCGCAGCGCAGATTTACGTCGGCGCGGTGCATGCCGTGTTGTGCGGCCCGGCCATTAGCCGGCTCCGTGAAGCGCCGATCAAAGAGATCGTCGTGACCAACACGCTGCCGATCGCTAAGGAAAAGATGATGCCCAACCTGCGAGTCGTCTCGATCGCCCCGCTGCTCGGCGAGGCGATCCGCCGCATCCACCGCAACGAGTCGGTCAGCGGACTGTTTGACTAGCGAACGGAGAATGAAGAACGAGGAACGAGGAACGGAGAATGAGGAATGGCGAACAGACGCAATCAGCCGCCGGAGACTATTTTGTCCAATGGCCGTACTCAGTTCCTCGGTCTCCGTTCCGCGTTGCTCGTTCTGTCTCTCTGTCTTGCCGTGCCAATTGGTCGCGCTGAAGACACCGAGAACCTCCTGCCGAACGGCGAGTTTGAACTCGGCGATGTCACGCCTAGGCACTGGCAGACGATCGACGGGCTGAGTTCCTTTTGGGTTCAAGACGCCGACCCGCAGCGCGGCAAGGTGCTGAAGTTTGACTCCGATGTCGCGCAGTCTCAGGCTTATGACTGGTGGAAAAAGATTTCGGACGGAGCGTCGCCGCTGAATGCGCCGAAGAGGCTGCCGACGGTCGAGCCGAAGTATGACACGTTGGCCGGACTAGATGGCGTCTGGTTCTGGAGCGACGCGATTCCGATCGCGAAGGACACGGAGTACTGGCTGACGTTGGACGCGAAGGGTTCGGGCATGTTGGTCTGGGTGGTCGGGTATCCCGAGAAGCCGGACATCTCGTTCGCCGCCGACGCCGGTGCCGTGAAGGAATACATCGCCAAGAACAAAGGCCTGGGGCAGCCAAACGTTCGCAATCGCGAGCCGTTCATTCACAAGTACGTTTGGAAGGGACAACTCGCCGTCGCTCCCTCGGCCGAGTGGAAAACGTTCTCGCGCCGCGAGAAGCCGTTCGCTCCGACCAAGAACACACCCAGCGTGAAATACGTGCGCGTGCTGCTGTACCCGTTCTGGCCTCCGGGGGAGTACTACGTCGACGACGTGCGGCTGACGGTGCATCGCCCCGACGCGAAGTGAGCAAGATGGCGGAGCGGAGTGTGTGGCAATCTTGGGGAGCGACGCTCGCGCTGGCGATTGGGTTGACGTTGATCTTCTGGCTCCCGATCTGGTGCGGAGCCGGCTTTGTCGGCGGCGATGTGTACTCGTACTTCTTTCCGCAGAAAGTCGTCTACGCCGAGGCCCTCAAGTCCGGCGAACTGCCTCTTTGGAATCCTCGCGCCGGCTTCGGCTACCCGCTGCTGGCCGAGAGCCAAACCGGCGTGTTCTATCCGATCAATCTGCTGCTGTACCGAGTGCTCGAAGTCCACACAGCGTATCACGTCAGCTTCCTGCTGCATTACGTCTTGGCCTTCGTATTCGCGACGCTCGCCGCACGGCGCATGGGAATTTCGCAAGGCTCCGCGTGGTTGACGGCGTTGATCTACGTTTATGGCTGGTTTCCACCACGAACGTGTGTCGAGTGGGCGATCATCGGCGGCACGTGGCTGCCTTTATCGCTGTGGTGCGTCGAGTCGTTCTTGGCGACACGCCTGTGGCGACACGCGATCGGCCTGAGCTTCGTGCTATGCGTGCAACTTCTCGCCGGACATTTTCAGATCGCCTGGTTCACGTTGCTGCTGCTCGCGACGTATGTGCCAGCACGGTTGTGGTGGTTTCGCGACGCGAAGAAATCTCTTCGCTCTGAAATCTCAAAGCCCAAATCTCAAATCTCAAATCTCAAATCTCAAATCTCAAAGCCCAAATCTCAAAGCCCAAATCTCAAATCTCAAATCTCAAAGCCCAAATCTGAAATCTCAAATCTCAAATCTCAAATCTCAAATCTGAACTCGGTGGTACCTGACAACAGGCGAGCGGATGGGCGTCCGCCCCCGGACGATCTGCCATCCGCGCAACCCGTCCGAGGGCTAACGCCCACCGGCTCGCCAGACTGGCAAATGGCCGCGGTCGCGTACTGCGCGCTGTTGTGTGGTCTCGGCCTCGCGGCCGTGCAGTTGTTACCAACGTATGAGTTGAAGCAGCGCAGCCAGCGAGCGACTGTCGGCCGCGATCACGAATTGGACTTCGGTGCGATCCCGCCTTATTACTGGAGTCAGCTCGTTTGGCCATCGCATTGGTACTCGCCGATCACGAATCGGGAAGAGTTTTTCAGCAAGCATCCGCCGCTGGGGCATGCCCGAACGAATTCGACCGAGGCTCACCTTTACTACGGTCTCGCCTCAGACACGCTTCTCGCGGTGTGGATGTCTTGGTTTATCACAAGGCTTGGGAGGAGCCGCCCAACCCAGAGGGAGTTCTACTCGGCCATTCGGCAACTTGGCCAAGCGGGGTTCTGGTGCCTGATTCAGGGTGCGAGTCTCTTGTATACAACGGGCTGGCTTCTACCGATCACGCGGTATTTGCCCGGTTTCAGTTTCTTTCAAGGTCCGGGACGTTATGGACTGTTGACATCGTGGTCCACCGCGATGTTGGTCGGTCTGATCGTCGACGGCCAGGCGTTCGCGAATCGCGTCGGCTCGTCGCCGCCCCTGCCCGAAACGCGCGAGCCGCCGCGATGGCTCGCGGTGGCCATGCTGGTAGGCGTGGCGTGGGCGTTGGTCTCCGCGTGGTTTTTGGCGGAAGATTCCGACTTCGTCGCGGCCGAAGCCGGAATGCCGCATCCGTTGGTCGTCATCGGCTCAATCGTGTTGACGGCGGGGCCGGTGCTGGCGCTGGCGATCGCTGGCATCCTTGCAGCCGTCGTTGGAGCATGGCTTGTTTGGCGGAGCGGAGTGGTGACGTCTGGCTGGCGTCTTTTGTTCGTTGTCCTGTTCGTCGCAACGACGTTGGAATTTTGGCTCGTCAGTCGTTTGGTGACGTTTACGCAGATGGTCGACTCGCCGCCGCTGACGTTGCTGGAACAAAGCCCGGTGAGGCGAATGTTGCTGGACGCGGTGAAGACTCGGCCGACGCTGAGGCTGTTCGCACCAGGGGCGAACTTGCCGACCACGCTGGGCGTGTCGAGTGCTCCGATCTATCTCACGTTCGGTCCGGCAGAGTACGTCGACGACAAGCGGATGCTGCCCCCCGCACCCGAAGGTGTGAAGACAGCTCCGGCGACACACGCACAACTTGACTGGATGCGTCGCAGCGGCGTGACGCATGTGCTCTGCTTCGAACCGCCGCCGAACGATTTTGCTTCGCTGAAGCTGGTGTGGCAGGGAGACGACCCGTTCCTGAATCGCGCGTGGGGACGCTCGAGGCAGCCGCTGTTTTTGTACGAGATCGAAGACGCTCCCGGCCGATTACAGTGGCGGCGGGCGGACGGCAGTTCGCGGAAGAACAGCGACATCCTCCCAGAATCTCAGGCTGAACACGACACGAGTTGGGGTGCCAAGTACACTGGCCTCGTGACTTGCCTGACGCAGTCCGACGAGGCGGGCTTGTTGATGCTTGCCGATCTCGACTATCCGGGCTGGAACGTCGAGATTGACGACCAGCCTGCCGCGATTCAGCGGGTCGACGGGATTTTCCGAGGCGTGGCCGTACCCGCCGGAGGCCATGTCGTCACGTGGAAATACCGACCGCGTTCCGTCTTCTTCGGAGCAGTGATCAGCGTGGCGACGTTGTTGCTGCTGGCGGCGGTCGCTCACGTTCGGTTCTGGCATCCGCGGCGATTCAGCGATCAAGTTCCAAAGCTTTGACTTCGTCGGACAAATCGACCGGTACGGACGTTTCCGGATCAGCATCCGTTTCGTTGTGCGATCGGAGTTGCAGCGTCGCCGCGATCAGGCGGTGATCGGAGCCGTCTCGCTGACCGATGTGGCATTCGAGCACTTGCCACGGGCGGCCGGTCAGAATGTGGTCGATCCGTTGCCACGGAGTGTTTGCCGGCCAGAACCGAATGGGACGGCAGGGAGCCGTGTAGCCGCAGCCCCAACTCGCCGCCTCAAACGTATTGCGGAAGTCGTCGAAGTAACTGCGATAAATGCTGCTGGACGTCGGCATGTTGAAATCGCCGACCACGATCGTCGGCAGGCCGCGACTCGAGTCGGCGATGAACGCTCGCGTTTGCCGGGCTTCCTCGTCACGTTCCAGTAGCATGGTCGTGACCACTTGCGGACCTTCACCACCGACGATCGACGCGGGCCGCAGCTCGATGAGTGACTTTCGAGCCGTCATCAAATGCAGGTCCATTAGCACGAACTTACCAAACGGCGCGTCGACCTCGACGGCGATCGCCGTCGTGCGCTGAAAGACGTCGCTGTCGCATTGGCCGAGCAACCTGACCGGCCATTTCGATCCGACCCAAAAGCCGCGCACGTGGACTGAATGCCAGTCAGGCCATTGCTCGGCCAGCCGCTTTCGCGGATAAAACGCTTCTTGAAACGCGACCACGTCCGGCTTGAAACGCACGGCTTCGCGCAGCACCGCGCTGAAGTCGGGTCTAAAGCTTTGCACGTTGCAACTGACCAGTCGCAACGGTCGATCGTCGGGAATCGCCGTCGAGTTCGATGTCGTCCAACGATCCCACTCAGTCTGCCATGGGATGTTGAAGCCACAGATCGTCACGAGCGTGAACAGCACTGTCGCCAGATTGAGCCACAAGGTTCGCGACCGGGCGAATAGCGACGCGAGTGCCAGCACGACGCCCGGAACCAACCACGGCAACCGTGGCAGAAACGTGACGACGCAACCGACCCACCAAGTCTCGGACACTTCCCAAACGAGGTACCACAACCCCGCCGTGCCACCGACGTGAATTATTGTCAACCAACGCACAAGCCGCTGCCGCTGCCAACGGCGCTGTGCCGCCGCCGTTCGCTCGGCGGTGCCACTGCCGATTGGCAATCGCGTGGGTTCGGTGGCGGTCGTGGGATGGATCACCAGCAATGTTCCTTTACACAATCATCGGCTTGTGACTTGACGGTGACAGCAACGAACCAAGACCCTGACCTCGTTCAGCGAGATGCACGAGCTGAGCCATCTCCCAAGCCGTGACATAGTGGTATCGAAACCCCGGATGCGTGGCGGCTAGTTGCGATAGCTCTTCGTGGAACCGAACGGTCGGTTCGCCCAGAAGTGTGTCGATGTTGCCGTCCTTACAGCCATGCGTGTGTAGTTTGACAAACAGCCAGTCCGGCCTGCCGAGCACATGCACTCCAGCCTTCAGCCAAAGTTGCAGGCGTCGCGCCGACGGAGCGAAGCCGGCATGAATGTCGGCGTTTTCGATACGTGGGATCAAGCCGCTTTTCCGGCGGCTCCAATCCAGCTCGAGCGGGCCTTGAATCATCAGCAAATGCTCGCGCGGCGGAACGGCGCCCACCCGAGCACGAATCCCCGAGTCGTGTGACTTGCACCGGCCGGGGATGTCGGCCGCGTAATAGATGCTGTTGATCGTGCTCGTTTGCGTGGCGGACGGCGCGGACGGAAGCGTGAAGTCGGCATAACAACCGGTTTCGCGAAGCACCGTCAATTCCTGATCGACACCGCACCAACGGCCGTCGGGACGGCAATTGCACAACGCCCAGTTGCCATGAATGAAGCCGTAAACGATCCGCCCCGTCGCCGGATCACGTCGCAACAGTCCATGCCGATGAAACAGCGTGTCGCGAAATGACTCCAGCTTCTCACGAAGTATGTCTGCCGTGTCGCCGTCGTGATGCACGTGAATGTCGACGTCACCCCAACCCGCCGCGCAGAGGTCGGCCAGCCGGTCGAGGTACTCCGGGTGATATTCGTCCTGCGGAACGAAGAACGAGTGTCGCGGCGTCCGTCCGTCGCTGTCGTGAAATCGTTCGAACAACAGTGGATAATCGGCACACCAACGGTCGACGCGACAAATCGCCGTTTGGTGATCGACGCGAGAGCATTCCGGTTCGAAGTGATCGCAGATCGCAAGGAACACGTCGATCGGCTCGACCTCGCGATCGTCCGCACGACCGGCGAAAACTCGATTCAACACGGAACCGACTTGCCGAGCGACATCTTTCCGCGCAGCTTGTTCTTCCCGGCGAGGCACCCAATAGCTCGGCAGCCACAGTTGCAGGTGCCGTTGCCGGATCGCCCACAGCGCGAGCGCTCCAAGGCTAAGCACTGCCATCGCAGTCACGCCCAGAGCCAGCCAAACTGTCGCCGCGAGATCCCCGTTCATGCTCGTCGTCATCCCAATCTCAAATCTCAAATCTCAAATCTCAAATCACAAATCTCAAATTGCAAATCTCAAATCTCAAATTGCAAATCTCAAATCTCAAATTGCAAATTGCAAATCTCAAATTGCAAATTGCAAATCTCAAATTGCAAATTGCAAACGTCGCAACCACTGAGAGACCGTGACGAATTGTGGTCGTGTGTCAGTTTCGGCCGTCAGTCGCTCGACGCAGGCGGCTGCTTGCGGACGATTGTCGTGCAACAACACAATGTCACCGCCGCACGGTTGAAAGCGGTCGAGCCAGTCGTGCATTTCGCGTGGGTGTGGCATCGAGAAATCTTTCGGGTCGACGTTCCAAAGCACAATTGTCTGTTGTTGCCGCCACAAGCCGATCGCCTTGATGATCGAGAGCTTCCCTTTGGGAGGCCGCATCAACCGGCAGTCGCGCCCGGTGAGGTCTTGCAACAGACGGCGTGTTCGAGCAGTTTCGTCGAGGAACTGTGCGGCCGACGTTTGTGACGGCTCACCGTGAGTGAAGGTGTGATTGCCGAGTTCGTGACCGGCCGTGACGATGCGGCGAATCAGATCGGGATGTTGCTGAGCTTTCTCGCCGATGACGAAGAACGTTCCCCGCGCTCGAGCGGCGGAGAGTCGATCGAGCAGTCGCGGCGTGTGTTCGGGATGCGGGCCGTCGTCGAACGTGAGTGCGATCTCGCCTGGCCCTGAGGTCGCCGCGTTCGTCGGCCCACGCACGAGCAACCACGACTTCGGCAGCACCATCGCGAAGGCGGACTTCAGCAGTTGGCGAGTGGTGTTCATGACGCGCCTCCGCCGGCACTGTCGTCATGAACGACAGCCTCGGTCGTTGAAACTCGCGCCGCGACGCTGCGCTTGCCTCGAATGACTTGCCGCAGCAACGTCGTCAGACCGAGCTTTCGCACCATGTCGCGAGCGGTCCGGTCGAGAAACCGACAGCCGCGCAAATACGTCAGACAGGCCTGAGGTCTCAGTCCCGGTGGCACGAGCCACACGTTGCCGCTCGTCGACGTCTTCGTCGCGAACAGACGTTTGTAGTCGGCATCGCCGCCGCCGAAGTCGAACACTCGCGGCGGATCGTCATTCAGCAGATCGTCGAGCACGTGCAGCAGCAGCACTTGGCCGGGAGATCGCTCGGCAAAGTCGCGGTCGTAGCCGACCTCTTCATAGCTGAACAGGCCTTTGAACTGCGTGCCGATCAGGAAGGCGACCGGCTTATCGTTGACGAACAGCAAATACGAACGCAACGCGCGCTGCGTGGTCAGGAACGTGAACAGGTGCGATTCTGTCTCGTTGTTGCGGATGCGCAGGCCGAGTCGATCGGATTGCCACGTCCGCTGCGAGATCACGTGCGCGGCTTCGAGGAATTCGGCGACTTGTCCAGGTTGAGTGACGCGGATGATGCGCGTCGGGCCGATCCTCTTTTGTTTGCGCCGGAATGTGTTGCGCGTCTTCGAGAGAAACTTCGACCAGTAATCGTCGGGCTTCGGCGGGAACTCGATCTTCAATCGCTCTTGAATGCCAGTCGGGCTGAAGAGGCGGAAGCCGTCGTGAGTCAACGATTCAGCCGCTGCGAACAACGGGTCGTCGCGCTCAAGGTCTTCGATCAGCAGATACGTCGCGTGCTGCTCGCGAACAAACGTCGCGCAGGCGGCGAGCATCTGTCGTTGCAAATCGTCGTCCGGATTGCCGAGCAGACGATTGCCGCAGAGTCGGTATCCCTGAATGTCACGCACCGGCCCAAATCCACCGGCCTGACGCAACGACATCGACTTCGGAGCCAACACGCCCAGTGCGATGAGTTGACCGTTCCGAGTCGCTTCGCACAGCATGAGCGGCCGATCACTTGGCAAGTCTTGCGTTTCCGCGAAAAGATATTCCGGATGCTGCGAGATGCGCGCGGCCGTGTCCCGATCCAACAGCTCGCACCAGCGCCAATAGTGCGCGGTGAGGTGCTGTCGATCGGCGTCATCAAGCGGATGAAACGCGATCGTGACGGTGACGTCCGTCGCCGGAGTGAGTGTGGTGATCGACATTGCGGATTCTGGATTCTGGATTTTGGATTGCGGATTCTCGGCTGTGCCGGGCTAGCCTGAATTGTGCACAGTCCTCGGATTTCCGTGACAGTGTGATTCACACTAGCCCGACGCGCAAGCGAGGGAAACTTGTTGCCCGTCCCTCGCTTGCGCGTCGGGCTAGTGTTGGTTGGAGCACAATTCAGGCTAGACGGTCCCCCCCCACAACGCCTCCGGTTGTTGAACCACGACGGTTTGGCCGGACGGAGCAACAACGAAGCGACGCAGTGGGATCGACACAACGGACCAGTCGCGAGCGACGTCGGGTTGTGCGGGACCGAGGTCAATCTCGCAATCGTGACGTTGATAGCTGTCCCGAATCGCGTGTCGCAGCAGCAATTCGGCGAGCGGCAAATCGGCGAATTCGGCATCCACGCCGCTCCAAACGGTGCGGAGGTGTCCGAACGCCAGCGTGTGGAAACGGAACGCCAGCGGCCGCGATCCGGCAAATAACAAGTTCAAGTCGGCGGCCGCGTGTCGCCAAGCCCACGGCAGCAAATCACGCAAAAACGCATGCCGCGTGGGATCGTTGAGCACCGAGTCCGACCGCAGCAAGTGCGCTTCATCGTTGAGCGCGACCGTCTGGCATTGTTCATAGAGTTCATTCGGGAAGTGCGGGTCCACCTCGTCCGAACGTTGCGGCCGAAAGCGAACGAAGCTGGTCGGCCCCAACGCCGACAGTCGTTGCTCGCCAGTCTCGACGAGGCTGCGAAGTGCGGGCGAAACGCGCGACCAATACGACTCGAAGTTATCTTCCAGTCGCAGCGTCGTCATGCCGGTCCACGGTTGCGGACGGACGGGGAGCTTCGCGGCTTTGAGCGACAGTGTCGTCATCCCTTTTGGGTCCGGCAGACCGCGCAGGTCGAGCACATGCCGGCCCGGCAGTTCCGCGCACAAGAGTTCGCCGACAGCCTTCCAATTCGCCCACGGCTGAGCTCCCAGCGGGGTCAGCGTCTCGTTCCCGACAGTCGGCAGTGTCAGCTCGACTCGCCCGTTGACGATGTGCTCGACCAGCACGGTCATTCCGGCCGTTTCAAACGCCTCGTCGTGACAAAATGCGCGCAAGCGTTTTTGTCGGCCAAAATGCTTGAGGTACAACTGCAGCCATTCCAGAGATTGGCTGAAGGCCGGCCGCGGCGTTTTCGCGTGCAGCCTGTTCCAGACGGTATGTAGTTCGCTCAGCGTCGCGAAGTCATTGATCTCCAGCACGGGTCGTTCGAAGAGTGGCTCGTTGATGCAAGTCTCCTTGAAGTTGGGCGGAGTTCTTAAACTGAGAGTGTCGAGGTTGAAGAAGATGGCGTGGTTCATCATGAGGTCTCCAAAGTGTTGAGTGGCGGTTGTGTTGATCATCGAGTCACGAGTGTCTCGGTGTGATCGTTGAACGGCGAATGACGCTTCGCGGACAAGGCGATCGCCGGTTCGAATTCAGGTACTGCGGACGAACGTGACGAAACAGAATCAGGACGCGGTCGCAGCTCGGTGGTTGGTGAATGGCCCCAGGGTGAGCTGTCCCACAGACTTTTCAACGTCACACCGGCCTTGAGGAATCCGTTGACCAGGCGATTGGTGGCCACGGTGTACGTGTTGACGCTATCGAGATATTGGGCTCCCCATTGCCGCTTGTAGTGCAGTTCGTTGGTGCCGAAGTCGTAGCGCGTCACACCACGCTGATAGCCGTCCTCGAATAGGCGGTGATACAGAATGGAACCGGTGCGATACCGCGTGAACGCCTCGTCGTAGCTGTTCGCGATCACGTATCGCGTGGGCAAAGCGTCCAACGAAAAGACAAAGCTGACCGGCTGGTCATCCGCCAACATCAGCCAGCAGTCCAGGCGGTCGTTGGGGACGAGAACTTCTTTCGTGAGCGTGGCCCAGAACTGCCGATCGGTTGGCGCGATGAATCGCGGCCGGCCCTTGGGATCGTTGATCAGCCATGAGCGTTGCTCGATGTGCGACAGAGCGGACAGCAATTCATCCGTCTCGGCTTCCGATGGCTGGCGGTAATGACGCACCTCGATGTGATGATCGTGTGTCAATCGCCGCTCAAAGTTGGCGATCCGCCGCAAGAACTTTTTGCCGACGACGTCGGTTCGATACTGCTCCCACGTCGGCGGCGCTTCGACGACCGCCAAGCCGCAGGAGCTTTCTCGTCGAATCTGAATCTCAAGCTCATCGAGCGCGGACAGCACGCCTTGATGAGCGTCATGCGACTGCGGCCACGGACCGAGTTGAATCACGCTCCAACCCAGTTCCACCAAGAACCAACCGAGCGCGCGGCCGACCTGATACTCACACGCTGCATCGGCCAAAATCAGTCGCCACGGTTGATAGTAGCCCCCCACCGCGTTGACCTTCAGCAGCCCAACCTTCGGATGTCCAACCGGCAACACGCCGCAGAGTCGGCCATCCTCTTCGTTGTAAACCGCAGCCACGTGCATCGAGCCCGTCCACGGTTGCCGGGAGCCAATCGTTTGGCTCCAAATCGCGAACCACTCCGGCCCGAACAAGCGCAGCTCCGGCCGCACACGATTCAGCAGATCACGCCAATCGCGCCACAGCCGCTCGTTGCCTTCGAGGCGATGAAGCTCGCACTGAAACATGCTGATACCCTTGTCGGTTCGTTGTCAATTGTTTGTTGTCAGTGATCAGTGAGCATCGACTGGGCAATCGGCACTACGCACTGAGCACTTTTGCTTCCCGCCAGCTTGTGTTGAATGAGCCACATCGCTCCGAGCACAGCCGCACCGCCGCCGGCAATCGCCAGCATCTTTGTCCAGCCAGGTTCCAACGGCACTCGTGACCAGACGACGTACGAGTAGGCCAACAGCGCCACCAGCGCCGCCAGTTGCGAACCAACCACCTCTGTCAGCAGACGGCAAGTTTCCAACTGCAAACGCCGCGCGGCGTACGGCAGCAAGATGCCCAGCTCGACCAGGTACAACGGAATCGCCGTACCCAGCGCCACACCGAGCAACCCGAAGGGGTAGATCAGCGCGAGACTGAGCGCGAAGTTCGCGAGCGCCTCGATGAGGTACGTCACTGCTGGTTTGCGCACGTCTCCCATGCCGAACAACACGCCGCTGACGACCTTCATCGGCGTCGCGATCAGTTGTCCCCCGAGCAGCACCAGTAACAGCACTTGGCTTTGCGGATACGGTTTGTGAAGCCAGCACTCGAGCAGCGTCGGGCCGAAGTAACTCGCCCCGATGAAGAGGCCCATCGTCAACATCCAAGCGAAGCTCATGCCCCGAGTCATGAGCTCGCGCAGTTCGGCGGTTTGTCCATTCGCATGCAGTTCGCTCGCACGCGGCAGACAGAATTGTCCAATGACCTGCACCGGCTTGGTGATGAACTGGCACAACCGCTGAGCGACATAGTACGGCACGATTGCCTCGGCCCCGAGAACGCAGCCAATCACGATGCAGTCGGTCGAATCAATCAGTTTGCTGGCGATGACTTCCAAAAAGGCGAACGCGCTGAACGAAAAGCACTCCCGCAGCGTCGACCCACACAGAAACCGCAGGCCCAATCGCAACTCGCGAGCTTGCCGGAAGGCGCAGCACACGAAGCCCAGGTTCTCGACGAGTGTCGTCGCCAAAGAAATCAACGCCAGGATCGGCAGGCCCCACCGCTGTTGCAGAAACACCAATGTGAGCACAAACCGCGTCACGCCCGACGTCACGACGATGCCACGCTCCAGGTCGAAGCGCTGCAGCCCGACCAACACGCCGCCGAACACACTGCCGAAAATGCAGACCGCAACGTTCAAGCCCAGGATCAAGATGACCCAGCGCAATTCGTCGGCCGGCATGCCGGCTGACGGCCACAGCGTCGGAGCCAACCACGCCAACACACCAGCGATCGCCAACGCCACGACGCCCATCACCAAATACACCGCGCCGATGACATTCACGACGCGGTTGACTTGTTCGGTCTCTTGCTTCGCGTGATGCGTGGCCACGTAGCGGCTGATCGTCTTCCCCAACCCCAGGTTCAATAGGCCGGAGTACCCCGCAATCGAACAGATGAACACCCACAGTCCGTAATCTGCGTCGCCGAGCACTCCCAACACAATCGGCATCATGATGAGGCCCAGTACCAGGCTCACCACGTGGTCGCCCCACGTTGCCAGCAGGTTGATCGTCACTCGTTTCCGCAGCCCCATTTGCATCACCGCCCAAATCTTTGATCCCTGACCCCAACCTTTCACCTCGCGAACACGACCACGAACACGTTGAACCCCACGAACACGACCACGCTGCACGCCGCCAAACGAACGAGATGCGGTCGATCCCAAATCGTCAGCAGTCGACGCGGCACCAAATGAGCTCCCGCAAGATTCGCGTACGCCACTTGAACGCCCAGCATCACGTAGGTCGAAACGACGTACGTTCGCGACAGCGATTGCAGGCCCATCGTCCAACCAGCCAGCATGGCGACGATGAACGGATATAGCCGACGCAGTTCGGGATGCTGCAGTTCGTGACGCCGATATCGCAGTCGAAACAGTGCCAATGCGGGGAAGAAGAAGCAGCCGAGAAACAGCGTGCCGCCCACGAGTCCCAACTCGACAAAGGCATGCACGAACGAATTGTGGGCCACCAGTCCGGCCCAATCCGCGTAGAACCCTTGTCCGATCCCAAACAAGATGTCGTGAGATCGCATCGCGACCAGACCTTCTCGCCACAGCGTGATCCGTTCGTGTGCCGTGCCGCCTTCTCCCAAATCGATGTCGGCTTGTCGTCCCGCAATCAGCGGCAGCGCGCACGCGACCAAGCCCGCCGTCGCGATCGCCGCTGTCTTGCCGTGGCGACAAACGATGACAGCCATGAAGGCCACGCCCGCACCCATCAGGCCGCCACGTGATTTCGTGCAGATCAGTCCGGTGACCAGAATCGACAGCGGAAACAACCAGCCGAACCGAAAGACCTTTAACGACCGGTCCAACAGAAAGTACGCGCTGATGACTCCCGCGAAGACAATCAGCAGCGAAAGGTCATTCGGATCCTGAAAGATGCCGATGCCACGCATCCGCGTGACGCGAGCCAACTCGTTCGTGTTCGTGTAGCCGTTCGCCTCGACGATGTGATCAATGAGCGTGAAATCTTCGATTCCGAGGTAATCAATGACACACAGACCGACCGCCATTGTCGCCGAGACCGCCAGCACGACCAACAGCTTCCGCATCCGCGATACGGTGTTCGTCAGCGAAGCAAGCAGCCCGAAAAACAACAACGTCTTCAGGAAGTCGATGGCTCCGTGAATCACGCCGTAAAAATAGAAATGCGACAGGTGTGACGCGACCACCGCAACCAGCACACCCACCACGCACAAGGTCGCCGGCTGTTGATGCACGTGTTGCCACGCAAAGTGCTGCAACATGGCCTGATGTCCGAACAAGAGCGCTCCCACAACCAGCGCTTCATAAATCGGCAGGCCGTTGAGCGCCGGAAGCATCTCGGCCGGACGCAAAATCAGCACGGCACAGCAACTTAACAGCAGCGCGAACGCCGTCTGCGACGATGCGGGACGATTCCAAGTCTGGATCAGCATTCGGTCCATGGGACGGATGCACGACGCTCGTGCCCTGACTGTGTTTGCAGAAACTTTGTTTGCAGAAATACTGCCAACACCGCGAGCCGCACAGGCTGGACGATCTTCGCGCGCAGCGGTTGATGTTCGCCGCAAACATACGTCGCCAAAATTCAACAGGCCGTCAAAATCAGGCGTTGCCGAATGGCCTCTTCCGTTTCATTTCGCCTGACAGGCACAATCGGCACAACCGGACTCGTGCTGGCTTAGGACTGGTCCAAGAACAAGACCGCGTTGATCAGCCGGAACGCGCTAGCGTCCGGTTTCGTTGCTGACGCACAAACCGGACGCGAGCGCGTTCCGGCTGATTTCAGACAAATCACGTTGTTATTCTCGGACAGGTTCTTACTGGCGACCGGCTCTGGCAGTCGACACACTTCGCAACCGTCGCGCAGCTCCGCGGAAGCCAGCGCTGAGAATTCGTGTCCGCAAGGACTAGCCAGCCGATGGCGTATCGTCCACGAATCCTGATCTTGCCCTTTTCCGCCGCGATCATCGTGGGATTGGTCGCGTACAAGCTGTCGCAACCGCCGCCGTCGAAAGACGAGAACAACCCTGAGGAGCGCCGAGCGGCTCGCCCGTTCATTGCTCTCGACAGCCAGAATCGCTTGTTGAAGCTCGAGCGATATCTCGGACGTCAAGAAGTCTTGCTGATCTTTTTCGACGGCGAAGCGGGTGCCGACCGCGATCCGATGTTGTTCCGTGCCAGACAACATTTCAAGCAACTTCAACAGCGAAAGATCGCCGTCATCGGCATGAGCACCGCATTGCCGCAACACAATCGCCAAGCGGCCGCTCGCGGCGGAGCATTCCCGTTTCCGTTGCTGTCGGACCCGGAACTCTTGATCCACAAAACTTGGGGGCGATACGACGAAGATCAACAACGTCCACTGACCGGAGTTTTTCGCATTGATCGTGCCGGCCAAGTCGGTTGGTCCGGCAAGTCACCGCGCCCCGAAGAACGACTCGACGAAATCCTGCCGCCACTAAATGCGGCCGACTGACAACCGGCGAGCCCAAGATCCTCGTCCTGGTGTCATCGGATTCCCACTGACAAATGACAATCGAGGTGATAAATGCCCGAGTCCGAGAGTCCTGCGAACTCTGATCCAGCGAGTCCTGCGAACGCGAATCCAGCGCGCGAGTTTTCCGGTTCCAAGCTCGTCGTCGGTATGTTCCTCTTTGCGGCGATGATGTCGAGCGGTTTGTGGGTGTATTGGTATTTCCACACGCTGCCGTTTCAGCCGTTGCAGGTGGCGATCGCGCGCGCCATTCCAAAGTCGTACCCGTTAGTGCAGGGTGGCCAACGTCGGATCCACCGCGACACACCAAAAGTCTTGCGAGTGACTTTGCGAGTTGATTTCGATCCAGCATCGGACGAATCAAAGCCGCGCGTCGACGACCTCGTGACTCGATTAGCCGAACTGGCGAAACAGCATATCGACTTTGCCAGCTATGAACTCTTCGAAGTGCATCTCGTCCAGATGCGACCGGAGCACGCCGCTCGCAGTCAGACGATTATGCGCGCGGTGCGTGACTTCCAACGTCCGGCCGTTGAAGCAAACGGTTGAAGCAAACGGTAAGCCAGACGGCCAGTAGCTGACTTCGCGAGAATTCTGACTTATGCCGCTGGGTTGGGCGGACTCTGGCGAATTCAGCTACGGCAAAAAGCCCCGCTCGCGCAGTTCTTGCACGTTGTCCGGAGCACTCGAGATCACACGTTCTGTCGTGTACTTCAACAAAGCCACGCCACCGAGCTTCGGCGGTGCCGTGAGGATCGCCACGCGGTCTTCGTCTTCGGCATCGAGCTGCTTGTTCAACTTCTCGACGACCTCATCGATGCTGTCGCTAACGATCTTTTTTGGACCGCTGGTGTTGTCGATCTTCAAGTTCTTAAACGCAGCCGACCGAGCCAACAAGAACGACACGATACCTACGTCTTCTTGCTCTTCGAAGAAGTTCTGAAACTCCGGTTGCAGATGATCCGGCGTGATGATGAGTGGTCGAGTGATGCGGACTTCGCCCTTTCGGATCGACACGGTCGCGCCCGGCTTCTTCGAACCGCACACCAAATAATACGGCAGTTCCGAATCGCCAAACGTGAAGAGTCCGTAGCTCACGGGGCGAGCGATGTCGACCGCGCTCCAGGCACGCATGAATTTCATTTCGTCGTCGAATGGCGGGAACAGCATCGTCTGTCTCCGAGGCGAAGCGAGCAGCTCTGGCGGCAACAAAACATTGCCCGGAGCCGAC
>CAYSHJ010001014.1:0-3208 GCA_964430385.1 uncultured Planctomycetaceae bacterium | reverse complement strand
GTTGCCGTAGCCAAACTGTATCAGGCTTCCTTTATTGAGACGCCGGTACGGGATGCCACGATTGGTCGCGGCCTTGACGATCGCCTTCGTGCTGGGACCGAGGCCGAGTTCTTGAGCCATTTCCTTCAGCCGCTCGATTTCTTTCGCGAGATCAAACGGGTGGCCATGAACGGCGGCGAGGATCAACTCGCGAGCGACCTTCAGGCACTCCTTAGCGACGTCTTCTTCGACGTACTGGATGGCGACTTTATAGACACCGTCTTCATTCGTCTCCCGCGCCCGGCCAAAGCCGACTTCGTGGCCAGCCAGCGTCTGCAGCTCGATGGTGACGTGCTCCAGCGTGTGAGCCAGATACGTCCCGCGTCGCAGCCGCTGAAAGAAGCCGCCACGCTCTCCGACGCTGCAACGATGCTCAATCATCGTCGGCAGCCAGGTCATCAGTCGGTCATTGAAGCCAGGAATTTCCTCGGAAGACTTATCCCTGAACTCGCCTAAATCCACCCAAGCTTCCAAGACGGGAAAGTTTGCCCAGAGGTTTGGACCTCGAAGCACCAAGACTTTTCGGAAATCCATAATTGTGGCACCTACGATCGGCCCAAACATCGGGGCCTGTTTTATTTTCAAGCTGGCGGGAAGGCGGGAAGGCGGGTTTTTCGTTGATCAATTGGCCAGTCGAGCCGAGGCCGAGTTGGGAACAGCCAGCGTTTCGAAATGACCAACACAGTATCGGCTATCGGGCAGGGAAGCTTGTCGGGATCGGAGAGTTGTCGGCCGTCGGGGTGCCATCACAAAGTTCGCCACAAGGCTGGCAAGCGCGGCGGCCGAGGTCGGTCAATGCGCGGTTGACCGCAGAGTCGGCGTTCAGCCCGACCGAATTTGCGTGGTTCCAGCCAATGGGAAGAGATGGTGGAAATCCGCGAGTGCCGGTCGGACTCGCATAAGACAGGTGTGAGCGGCGAGCGTTAGCTCTGGCGGAGTGTGCCTTTTTGAGGCGAGACCGGAGCGTCATTGCGCCGGTGCTCGGCTGGGTTCCTGACGGAGAGCAACCCTGCTCCCGACGCCATTCATCTCATCAACGTGGCGGGATTTAATCATGGTTGAACCAAACAATGCAATCCCCGACTCGAAATTTTTTCGCCGCCGGTCCGGAAATACAGAGCGAACGGTTGACAAAAACCTTCACGGCCAGCAAACAGCGGAAGCGTCTTCCCGCCCAGCCCCCTCGTCTCGCCGGGGAGAGGGTGAGGGAAAGGGATCTCCAGAGTCTGCCGGGCTGTATTTTCTCGTGTTTTGTGGATTGTTCTTTCGGCGGAGCTTGTTCCAGGCCATGACCTTATCCGGTTCAGCATACGACTTGAGGTGTCTGGCCGCGGCGTATCTCCAACCCGGGGAACATGCCCGCATGTGGGTCGACACCGACCTCGACCACAACCTGAACTACCAAGCCGGCTTGCTGGTCGTTACGGATCGCCGCCTGATCGGCGTGAAAGCCGAAACCGTTTCCGTCTCAGGCGCCAGCACGTCAGCCATGCCACTGGCCGATATCCAACAAGTCGCCGCTCGAGAGCAGGGGGCCGTCGGCACGCTCGAAATTCGCGGCCCCGATGAACAGACCCAACTCTGGCGATACACGCTCGGGCACGCGGTCGCCGTGCATCGGATGATCCAGCAGATTGAAAAACTCAAGCAGGCGGACGCTGATCGGGATGAGAGTGACGACCTCGACGAACCGGCCGACGTCCCGATTTGCTC
Organism: uncultured Planctomycetaceae bacterium; assembly: GCA_964430385.1. GTDB lineage: Bacteria > Planctomycetota > Planctomycetia > Planctomycetales > Planctomycetaceae > CAYSHJ01. The sequence continues at coordinate 1,456 of CAYSHJ010001014.1, read as the reverse complement.
ATCTTGCGGCGGGGCGCTACCGGACGAAAACGCTGAGTGTCCAACCTGCGGCCCGACGTCCGCACCTCTCCCGCCAATGACGAAATCGTTCGCTCGGCTGCTGCGATTTGCAAAGCCCCATGCGCGGATGATGGCTCTCTCATTCGTGCTGACGCTGCTGGGTTCGTTCTTCGCCACCGTCCCCATGCCGCTGTTGGGCGAGATCATCGACAAAGTCTTGGAACCGTTTTGGAAACAGACGACCCTCAATCCGCGACCCGGTGCTGATCCTAGCGTCGTCGTCGTTATCGAAGACGCTGCCGTAATCGCCCAGAGTCGCGAGCATGCGATCGTTCTGGCGAAGTGGTACTTACTGGCGTTCTTCGGAGCGGTCGTCATCTCGTGGCTGATTGGCTGGATTCGCATCTACGTCTTGGCGTGGATCAGCGAACGAGTGGCCGCCGACCTGCGCAATCAAACTTATGCGCACCTGCAACGACTGTCACTGGAGTTCTTCGGCGGGAAACGGACCGGCGATTTGATCTCGCGCATCGATACCGACACCGATCGCATTTGCTACTTCATTGCCGTGCATTTGACCGACTTCGCGTCGGACATCGTGATGCTGTTTTTGATCGGGTGGTACGTGCTGTGGAAGGATGCGTGGCTGGGCGTCGTCACGCTCTTGCCGCTGCCTGTGATTGGTTGGCTGGTTCACGCCGTGCGGAGCAAGCTGCGATCCGGCTTCCTGGCAGGCAGCCGCGCCTGGGCCGAGATGACCAACGTCCTGGCCGACACGATACCCGGGATTCGCGTGGTTAAGGCGTTTGCCCAGGAGCAGCGCGAGATTGATCGATTCAAAGCTCGCAACGATCAGGTCTTCCAAAAGAACAATGTCGTCAACAAGCTGTGGTCGGCGTTCAGCCCGCTGCTGGTGTTGCTCTCCGACCTGAGCCTGCTGCTGATCTGGGTCGTTGGTATTTGGCGAGTGCTCGATCACCAGTTGACGGTGGGTGTGCTCGCCGCCAGCGTGCTGCTCATCAACCGGTTTTACGGGCGGATGGAAGCCCTCAGCCGTATTGTCGAGCCGACGCAGCGAGCGGCCAACAGCGCACATCGCATCTTTGAAATCCTCGACCGAGCCCCCGGCATCGCCGACCCGCCGCACCCGATTTGTCCCGGCCGAGTCCGTGGCGAAGTCGAGTTCCGTGACGTGCAGTTTCGCTACGGAACTCGTCCCATCTTGAAGGGGGTCAGCCTGCGCATTCAGCCGGGCGAGATGATCGGCCTCGTCGGCCCCAGCGGAGCCGGCAAGACGACGCTGATCAACTTGGTCTGCCGCTTCCACGACGTTTCCGAAGGCACGGTCCTCGTCGACGGCACCGATGTCCGGCAGTTCGCGCTCGAAGACTATCGCCGCAACATCGGCATCGTGCTTCAGGAGCCGTTCCTGTTTTACGGCACGATCGCCGACAAC
>CAYSHJ010001013.1:0-6599 GCA_964430385.1 uncultured Planctomycetaceae bacterium | reverse complement strand
CCACCGGCAATTGAGAATCGTCCATGTCTGTTTCCTCCCTGAAACTGAAATTGGATTGAGACCCAACCAAGCTTCACGGAAACAGACATTTTTCACACCCCAATCTGGTCACCACCTGCTACCCAACATGAACCAGGCCCGATTTCTTCATGGGCACACCTTGTCGATTGCTGACTCGTCCGTGGCAGTGGCGTTTCAATCTCGTGAAACCGAGCCGATTCCTGGCAGCGAGTGTAGCCCGATCTCGCCGAAATCGGGAATTGGCGCTCGGCGAGAGCCGACGACCCTGCCGCATTGCCGTGCTACGAGTTGTTCCCGCATTCGAGGTGGATCAACGCCAGATAGTTGGAAATGGCTCCGGCCCAGGTGCGGCCGTCGGGGTGGGTGGCGATGTGGTCCAACTGACCCGCATACCGGGCCACGATCTGGCCTGACGCGGTTTCGACGATTGTCTCGCCATTGCGAGCCAGCAATCGGAACGACTGGTCTTCGACATCGGCCGCAATGGCTAGGATGTCGCCAAGAGCCGGAATGACCTTGAGCAGGTTTCCCGATTATTGGAGATGAAACGCCCGGTATGTGGTTGACCGAATTTACGGTTGAACTTCTGCAATGACACCGGCGATATTCAGCTTGAGTCCGGCTTCGAGCGAAGTCGCCTTCTGCGGCGGCACTTCTTTCGTCGTGCCATCGGGACTGGTCGCGACCCACGGGGTGGAACTCAGATTGCGAAGTCCCCAGATTGATGGGTTGGTCGGATGCTGAGTGACTTCGCCGAGTATCGTCTCGGCCACGTCGTCGGTCGCGAAGGGATCGACGTGACGCTGGCGCAGTTTGGCCGTTCGCGACAACAGCAGAGTGTGCGTGCGGCCGTGACGTGATATCACGAGCTTGGGCGGGAGGCCGTAGACCTGGCGTTTGGCGGGCAAGTCCCAGCAGCGGCAGCGATATTCCAGTTCGCCGTGCAGCGGGTGATGCCAGACCCACAACTGAAACAGCAGCACCGCCAGCGAATGCAGATCGGTTTCCATTTGAAAAGAAATCTCGCACAGTTTCGCCAATCCGGGAGCCGGCTTGCGACGGGACCCGACTTCTCCCAGTTCGGCGAAGCGTTGCGTGTCGATGACCGACATCAGATACCCGAACTGCCGCGACTGCGGAGCGGTCACGACGTCCAATGGCCAAACAAACCGTTTGCCGGCCAGCCCAGTCGGCGGCCCGTCTTTCACGAGTTGTCGAATCGCTTGTCGCTGAGCGTTGGTCGCTTGTTCGGCGTTCGACCACTTCTCCACCAAGTCCCCGCCGGGACCAGTCTTCAGACTTTCCATTTCGGAAACGGACTCATTGACTCGTGTTATCATTGACGATAACGTTTTGTCCGTTGGCAGAGATGTTCTTGCCCGCGGGTGACTCGCGAGGAAGTCACGACCACCGATTCACGTGAGGGCCAGAAATGAGCGCTAAATTTGGTTCGATGACAAAGAAGCTCCGTCTCAAAGCGGGGTTTGGGTTGCGGCCTTTTGCCGAATTGATCGAAATGGCTCCCTCGAATTGGGCGGCGATTGAAGCGGGGCGGCGTCCGTTACCCAGCGAGCGAACCCGTGACGTGGCGGAAGCGTTGGGGCTCGTGGAAGGGTCAGCGGAATGGGTGCGTTTCTTCGATGCAGCCAAATCACCAACGGAGTTTCCCGCCGATGTGCGGCATCTTGCCAAGCGTCGGCTGATTCCGGCCTTGCTCCGCACCATCGACAACAAGAATTTAGATGATGCGGCAATCCAGCGGTTGATCACGGATATTGAAGAGAAAGAAGGAGCGTGATCGTGTTGCCTGCGAAACTTCCGAGTTACACCGTCGCGCAATCCGTCAGCCAAGAGAACTGCAACGACTTGCGAGCAACCGTCCCTTCCGGGACGGGAATTGCAGGAGTGACAGCGCCAGCCATGAGAAGTCTCCAAGATCAAAAGACGTCGCACGCACGAATGTCCGCGATGTCATTGTGCCCGTGCATTTCACCGAATTCCATTCACGACTCCGCAGCGAAGTACATCGCCTAAGCGATGATGATCAGCGGCAGCAGCTTGGTGTGGGTTCCTGATGAAGTCGTGCCATTCCCCGTGGGGACTGTCGATGTAATCGCCCCTGAGCTGGCCTCAGCGGTTCCCGCGTTCTTGCACGACTCGAAATTCCGGGTACAACGGAACGGTTTGACCCGAGCAGGTGTCGTCGTAGCGACCGGTTGTAAAGTCCCGCCACATTGGCGCGAGCAAACCCACTCATTTTCGGCAGCCAGTTGATCGTCCCAAAGCCGACCGCATTTTTGACACTGGTAAGGCACGACTCACACTCCCGATGTGGTCGCGATCATCGGCATCCTGGAAATGCAAGGCAAGCAACGAGCGGGAGGCAGCCGAAGGTGCCAGAAACCGTTGTTGCGCGGACAGCGAAGGTAAGAGCGTGTCCGTAACCGATCACGGACCAACGACAAAATTCAGCTCGCGGCGAAGTTGGGAGTCTCGGCGTTTCTGCCCAAAGTATTGGAAATGACGAAGTCGGTGTTTCCCGACGCTCGGCTGGAGGTTGAAGCCTATCAAGACCACGAGTTGGCTGAAGAATGGTGGATCGTGGTCGTGGTACGGCATGCGATCGAAGACCCGCACGAGTTGGTGAGCATCACGTCCGAATGGCATCGTCAGCTTTGTGATTGCTGTCCGGCGCACTTGGCCAGCGCGTTCTCGATTGATACGAGTTTTCGGCCATGATTGGGGCACGTGAGCTTCTCAACTTGGCGGAAGCCCTCAGTCGTGGTGGGACGGAATCGGAATGGCGCTGCGCGGTTGGGCGAGCATATTACGCGGCCTTCCAATACTTGCTCAGTCAACCAGCCTGGAAACGCAAGGCAAGCAACGAGCGATCTTCGTATGGAGACGACGTGATAGTCGTCCGCAGCGGCTTGTTCGGACACCGGCATCTCGGTCCAGCTCAGAGGGAACGGCGTGCTTTCTTTTGCGCGGTCAAAACTTCAAACTGTGAAGCTGGGATTTTCGGCTCTCCGCCATTTGGGTTGATTTCGCCAGAACGGCTCGTCACGCGGAGCGTGACGGCTACGTAGCCATCACGCTCCGCGTGATGAGCCGGACTTGCATTCCACATGAATTGCGGAGAGTCGCAATTTCGATCACAGACGAACCCATTTGACGGTGCCTCCTCCGATGAGTACAGCACAGCCGCATTTGCGAGTCGACGGTGAGGTGGAATGCCCCGCTGAATTCTCTTTCGACGACCTCTTCGCGTTCTCCGAAGCCGAGCAAGTCCGCGACGTTAGTCGGTTTCATCCGAAGCGACCGGGCGACGGGGTTTCGTTGGCGGCGTTGTTGAGTCGGGTTCGGCCGAAAGCGTCGGCGGCGTATCTGACTCTGCATGCGACGCGGGACAACTTCGCGGCGAGCGTTCCGGTGCAAGCGATCTTGGCGGAAGGAGTGCTCGTCTATCAGCTTGACGGAGCACCGCTGCCGGAAGCGAAGGGAGGTCCGTTTCGCTTTCTCATCAGCAACCCGGCGGCGTGCCACACGGACGAACTCGACGACTGCGCGAACGTGAAGTTCGTCGATCGCATCGAGCTGACGTCGAGCAAAGGCCGCGACACGCGACCGCACGATGACGACGCTCACGAAGCGCTGCATCAGGAGAACCGCTAATCCCCGCTAATAGTCGCTAATCGTTGTTGCTCATACGTTCGAATGCATAAGTTTGTCTTGGCCCCCTGCCAGCTTGCCTGGCTGGAGCCGAAGATTGACAAGCTAAGACACCACCCCCATTCCTCGCTTCCCCTTTCTTCCTCCGCTTGCCGCCACAGGCGGCAAACGGAGGAAGAAAGAGGGAGACGGGGAGGGTTGCTTGCTAGCTCACCAGTCTCGTTCACCAGCCAGACAAGCTGGCTGGGGTCAACTCATACAGTCGAATTAGCGCAGATTAGCGCAGATCAGCGGTCAACGTTTGTCGAGTCTGGGACTTATGTCTTCGTTGCGGATTGCCAACCTGCGAGTCGATGTCACCGAGTCGGAAGCCGAGTTGCCGCGCCGCCTGGCGCGGAAGCTGGGCGTCGGTGAGAGTGACGTCGTGCGCTGGCGAATTCTGCGGAAGAGTCTCGATGCGCGGTCGCGATGGGATTTGAAGTTTGTTTACACGACGCTCGTCGAGTTGCCGGATGACGTTGCCGCGCGAGTGCTCGCGAAGCCGCCGATGGATATCGAGTTATTCGCGCCGTCGAGCTTTGAAGATGTCGAACCGGGGCGCGAGCCGTTGCCGCAACGGCCGGTGGTCATCGGTTCGGGGCCGGCGGGGTTGTTGGCGGGATATTTGCTTGCGGTGAAGGGGTATCGGCCGCTGATCCTTGAGCGCGGACAACCGGTCAAGGAACGAGTGCCGGCGATTCGCGCGTTCGATTCCGGCGGCGAGCACGATCCGGAGAACAATTACCTCTTCGGCGAAGGTGGTGCCGGGACGTTCAGCGACGGGAAGCTGACGTGTCGGTTGAGCGGGCCGGACGTGGATTGGGTCTTGCAAAGGTTTGTCGAGTGTGGCGGCAAGCCGTCGCTGATGTACGAGCATCGGCCGCACTTGGGCAGCAATCGGTTGCCGTTAATCGTCCGCAATTTTCGGCGGAAGATCGAGGCACTCGGCGGCGAATACCGTTTCGGTTGTCGTCTGGAAGGGCTGCACATCGTCGACGGCCGCTTGCGAGGTCTGCACACATCCAGCGGCGACATCGCGACGACGCAGGCGATACTCGGCATCGGGCACAGTGCTCGCGACACGTACCGCATGTTGTTGGAGGCCGGCATCCCCATGACGCAGAAGGCGTTTCAGCTCGGCTTGCGGATCGAGCAGCCTCAAGAGCAAGTCAACCGGCACAAGTACGGCAAGCCTGAGTATCTCGAGATCCTCGGTGCGGCGGACTACACACTGACGGCTCGCGGCCAGCGCGACGTGTTTTCCTTCTGCATGTGTGCCGGCGGCATCACGATCCCGAGCATCTCGGAACCGGGCTGTTTCGCGACGAACGGCATGAGCAACTCGCGGCGCGACACGCCGTTCGCGAACAGCGGCATCATGGTGACGCTGGAACCACACGAATTCGGCGACTCGCATGTACTGGCCGGTGTCAAGTTGCAACGACAGTTCGAGCGGGCGGCTTTCGAGCTTGCGGGTCGCAAATATTTTTCTCCGATTCAAGCGGCGGCTGATTTTTTGGACGGCCGCTCGCCTGACAGGAATGATCGATTCGAGAGTTCCTACGCGCGTGGCACGACGGCGATGAATCTCGAAGCCGTGTTGCCGCCGGTCGTGACGGCGGCGATTCGCTCCGGTTTGCCAGTGATGGATCGCAAATGGCACGGAGATTTTTTGTTGAACGCTACGTTGCTGGGTCCAGAGATGCGCGGCAGTTCGCCCGTGCGCATCGAGCGAGATGTTGCCACTCGGCAGTCACCGGCGTGTGTTGGCTTGTACCCAGTCGGAGACGGAGCGGGGTTCGCGGGAGGCATCACCAGCGCGGCGGTCGATGGGTTGCTGAGTGCGAAGCAGATTGTGCGGCAGTTTGCGACCTGCGGGTGACGGGGGCGGGCAGACTAAGAGAACCCGCCGAGAAAGGTATGTGGCACACTAGCCCGACGCGCAAGCGAGGGATCGCGTCAATCGATTTTCCGACCAATAACGACTCACTTCCTCGCTTGCGCGTCGGGCTAGTGTTTGCCGCGACTGCCCAGAGATCTCTGCGGGTCTACTTAGCATGACCCCTCACCCTAACCCTCTCCCCGCGGCGGGGAGAGGGGACCAGGCAGATGCGCGGGGGAGAGGGGACCGGACAGTTGCTATCGAATCCGAATTCGGAACGGCATCAGCGTGAGTCGGCTTTCGCGGGCGAGGCGATTGACTTGCAGGGCGAAACGAATGTCATCGGCCAGCTCGGGCGCGAGTGATTGCAGCGCGGAGTTCAACGTGGCATCAGTCGCGATGCGCGATTGCTCATCGGGATTGATGGGGCCGAGGAGTTGCTCGAACGGGCTGACGGGGCGGGGCAGGATCAGACGTTCGACTTTGTCATCGGGAGCCATGCCGGCGAGTTGCTTCGCGTGGGCGAAGGCGTCTTCGAGCGTTCCCAGCTTGTCGACCAAGCCCAGCTTCACGGCGGACGCACCGGAATAGATGCGGCCGCGCGCGAGTTTCTCCAACACGGCGACTTCCATCTTGCGACCTTTGGCCGCTTTCTCGGTGAACTGCTTGTAAATGTCGAGTAACAGCTTGGTCATGGCCGCGCGTTCGCTGTCGGTGAAGCCGCTCGTCATGCTGAGGATGCCGCTGTTTTTGCCGCGTGAGACGACGCTCGTAGTGATGCCGATCTTGTTGAACAAGCCCTCGATCGCGATCTTTCCGCCAACCACACCGATCGAACCGGTGATCGTACCCGGCTCGGCGAAGATCGCGTCGGCACCCATCGCGATGTAATAGCCGCCGCTCCCGGCGACGTCGCCCATGCTGGCGACAACCGGCTTGTCGACTTTTTCAATTGCTCGCCAAATCAGGTCGCTGGCGAGTGCGC